>JADWMI010000107.1:2333-7776 GCA_015767395.1 Bacteroidota bacterium
CAATCACTTTAGTTTTATAACTATTCAAATTTATAACAATGAGAAAAGGAATATCAATTGTATTTGCATTATTACTAATAGTAGGATCTGTGCTATTTGCAAAACATTTAATAGACAGCAAGCAGAAGCCAAAACCAAAATTCAACAAAATAGTAAAGACCGTTTTTACTGAAACAGTAACCAACACTTCTGTTCCTATTTTAATTACGACCAATGGTAATTTGGATGCGAAGAATAAGATTGAATTGTTTTCTGAAGTACAAGGCGTACTTGTTCCTTTTTCAAAAGATTTTAAACCTGGAACTTCTTTCAAAAAAGGAGAAATTATCCTTAAAATTAACAGTGATGAGTTTTACGCCAACTTACAATCTCAAAAAAGTAATTTATTCAACAGTTTAACGGCAATTATGCCTGATATTAGAATGGATTATCCTGAAGAATACAGTAAGTGGGAAACCTATATCAATAATTTTTCATTAAACAAACCAATAAAACCACTGCCTTTAACAAACACCGATAAAGAAAAATATTTTATTTCTGGACGGGGGATACTGACATCCTATTTCAATGTGAAAAATTTAGAAGTAAAATTAGAAAAATATACTTTGAGAGCGCCATATAATGGTATTTTAACAGAAGCTTTGGTAAATACAGGATCATTGATTAGATCTGGTCAAAAATTAGGAGAATTTATTGACCCAACTGTTTATGAAGTGAGTGTATCTGTGAAATCCCAATTTAGAGATTTGTTACAGGTTGGTAAAAAGGTAGCCGCTTTCAACCTGGAAAAAACAAAATCTTGGGAAGGAAAAGTAGTTCGAATTAACGGAAAAGTTGATGCCGCTACACAAACGATAAAGGCGTTTATACAAGTTAACGGAGATGATTTAAAAGAAGGACAATATTTAGAAGTTTTATTACAAGCCAAATCCGAAGACAATGCCTATGAAGTTTCAAGAAAATTATTGGTAGACAACTCAAAATTGTATGTTGTTAAAGATTCAATTTTAGATTTAATAAACGTAAATCCTGTTTTTGAAAATAAAAATACGGTTGTTATCAAAGGGCTTGAAAATGGTGTTCAACTACTATCAAAACCAATACCAGGTGCACATTCAGGAATGTTGGTGAAAATTTATAAAGAAAAACAGGAAGAATAATGAGAAAAATTATTACTTATTTCATAAAATTTCCGGTTGCCGTAAATATATTTATTCTGGCTTTTATCGTTTTTGGAATTGCAGGATTCATGTCTATGAAATCTTCCTATTTTCCATTGTCAGAGTCAAGAAATATTTCGATTAATTTATCATACCCAGGAGCCTCTCCACAAGAAATGGAGGAAGGTATTGTTTTAAGAATTGAAGATAATTTAAAAGGAATTATTGGTATAGATCGTGTGACTTCAGTTTCAAGAGAAAACTCAGCAACAATTAGTATTGAAATTGTTAAAGGGAAGAATATTGATGTTGTCGTTGCTGATGTAAAAAATGCAGTAGACAGAGTTCCCTCCTTTCCTTCTGGAATGGAACCTCCTACAGTTGCTAAAGTAGAAAGAGTTAGATCAACTATTAGTTTTAGTGTAAGCGGAGAAAACATAGATCTTGCGACTTTAAAACAATATGCACGCATCATTGAAAATGATTTGAGAAATATTGATGGTATTTCTCAAGTTAGATTGTCCGGATTTCCAGCACAGGAAATTGAAATTGCCGTTCGTGAAAACGATTTACGTGCATATAATTTATCTTTTTCAGATGTATCTAATGCTGTGAGAGCAACGAATTTATTGATCTCTGGAGGAAATATTAAAACAGATGACGAAGATTATTTAATTAGAGCTCGAAATAAAAATTATTTTGGAAATGAGATATTAAATATTGTTGTTAGAGCCGAACCGAATGGTAATATTATTCGGTTGCAAGATATTGCAGATGTTTCCGATTCTTGGTCAGAAAACCCTGATAGAATTTATTTCAATGGTCAGAAATCAATTAATATTTCTGTTAGTAATACAAATAGCGAAGATTTAATTACTTCTGCAGAAAAAATTAAGGAATACATTGAAAAATTCAATCAACAATATGATACCGTTCAATTGAACGTTTCAAGTGATGCTTCAATTTCTTTAAATCAACGTACTGATTTATTAGTAAGAAACGCCATAATGGGTGTGCTTTTGGTGTTGTTTTTCTTGGCCCTTTTTCTAAATGTTAGATTGGCTTTTTGGGTAGCCGCAGGTTTACCAATCGCATTTTTTGGTATGTTTATGTTTGCAGCCAATTTGGGTATTACTATAAATGTGCTATCCCTTTTTGGAATGATTATCGTAATCGGTATTTTAGTTGATGATGGTATTGTAATTGGTGAAAATATTTATAACCATTTCGAAAAAGGAAAATCACCTATACAAGCAGCCATTGATGGAACTTTAGAGGTAATACCTCCTATTGTATCAGCTATTTTAACCACCGTAATTGCTTTTTCAACATTTTTCTTTTTAGAAGGAAGAATTGGTGAATTTTTCAGTGAAGTATCACTCGTTGTTATACTAACGTTGGTTGTTTCATTGGTTGAAGCATTAATTATCTTACCAGCACATATTGCCCATTCAAAAGCTTTGGTTAGAAGAGATAAAAAAAGGAATAAATTAAACACATTCTTTTTTAAGGTGAATCAAAAAGCAGAAAAGGGACTCTTTTATTTAAGAGATCATTATTATGTACCATTTTTAAAATTCTTTTTAAAAAATAAAGTTTTAGGTTTTGCAATTCCATTAGCCTTATTAATCCTGAGTATTGGGAGCATTGGTGGTGGAATCGTTCGAACATCATTCTTTCCTTCAATAGCAAGTGATCGTGTTTCTATCAGTTTAAAAATGATGCAAGGAACGAATGAAAAAATAACAGATTCTATCATTTCAGAAATAGAAGTAGCTGCTTGGCTTGTAAATGAAGAATTAACTCAAAAACAATCAACAGGAGACCCTGTAATTCAAAACATTCTAAAAAGAATTGGACCTGGATCTTCTAATGCAAGTTTAACAATCAACTTGTTACCAGGTGAAGTTAGAGAATTTGCCGCTGATAAAATCACCAATGCCATTAGAGAAAAAGTGGGACCTGTTTATGGAGTGGAAAGCTTAACTTTTGGTTCTGGTAGAAATTTTGGTGGTAGTCCAGTCGCGGTTTCATTACTAAGTAATAATATTGAAGAATTAAAAGCCGCAAAAATTGAATTAAAAGAAATACTTAATAAGAACCCATTGTTAAAAGATATTTCAGATAATGATCCTGCGGGTATCAAAGAAGTTCGGATTAAATTAAAAGACAACGCCTATTTATTAGGTTTAAACTTGCAATCTGTAATGGGGCAAGTCCGTGCTGGATTCTTTGGTATGCAGGCGCAACGTTTTCAAAGAGGCCAAGATGAAATTAAAATTTGGGTTCGGTATAAACGTGAAGATCGCTCATCCATAAAAAATCTGGATGATATGTGGATTACCACGCCTACTAATAATCGAGTTCCTTTTTCTGAAATTGCATCTTATGAAATTGAACGAGGTGATGTTTTAATCAATCATTTAAGTAGTAAAAGAGAAATACAGGTAACTGCAGACATGAAAACCCAAGGTGAAAGTGCTACAGATGTATTAGACGATATTGAAAAAAATATCATGCCTGAGATTTCATCAAAATACCCTACAGTAACCGCATCTTTTGAAGGGCAAAATAGAGAAGCCGATAAAACAAAAAACTCTGCTTTAGCTGTTTTCCCTATCATACTTGCGCTCATCTATTTGGTAATTGCATTTACGTTTAGATCGTATGACCAACCCATATTGCTAATATTGATGATTCCTTTTAGTTTAATAGGGATTGTTTGGGGACATTATTTACATGGCTTTTCAATTAATATGCTGTCATGGTTAGGAATTATAGCCTTAATTGGTATTATGGTAAACGATGGTTTGGTGCTGATTGAAAAGTTCAATAGTTTTTTAAGAGATGGGCTCGAATTTGATGAAGCTTTAATCGAGGCAGGTAGATCAAGGTTTAGAGCTATTGTATTGACATCATTAACCACAATCGCTGGTTTGGCTCCTTTACTCTTAGAAAAGAGCAGGCAAGCGCAATTTTTACAACCTATGGCCATTTCTATTTCTTATGGAATTTTCATCGCTACCATACTCACATTGGTAATGTTACCGTTGTTTTTATCGGTTTCAAATTTGGTTAAAGTATTTGTGAAGTGGATGATTACCGGCGAAAAGGTAACTAAGGAAGAAGTAGAAAGAGCAATTATAGAACAAATGAGCCGAGAAGAAGAAAAAATGAATCAAAATGTTGATTTGAATGAAGATTTGGAATTGAAATTAAAACATGAACAATATCTAGATAGAAAAATAATTGCACAAAAAAATGAAGAAAATGAATTATAAAAGTTTAGCTCTTATTGCGATATTTTTAAGTATTTATGTAGGGCATTCACAAGAATTATTAACCAAAGAAACGGCTGTTGGTTTGGCTTTGGAAAATAACTATGGTATTAGAATGGCTGAAAATTATGTGAAAATAGCTGAAAATAATAAAAGTATTTACAACAGTGGTTATTTACCAAGTCTTTTTGCAAATGCCGGAGCTAGTTATAGCAATGATAATTCCACAGCAACAAGACAAGATGGTACTTCTGTTGAAATTAACAAAGCTGAATCCTCTAGATATAATGGCTCTGTGGGTTTAAATTACACCATTTTTGATGGATTAGGGAGGTCATATAATTTCAAAAGATTAAAAGAATCTTATAATTTATCGGAGTTGGAAGCACAAACTGTCATCCAAAATTCTTTGGTTCAAATTTTCGTTAATTATTATGAAGTTGCTCGTATTTTTGAAAACAAAAAAAACATTTCAGAATCATTGCTGATATCAAAACAGCGATTGGAAAGAATGAGTTATGGTTTTGACTACGGACAAAATACCAAACTGGAAGTATTAAATGCTGAAGTAGATGTAAATAATGATAGCATACGGTATATCAATGAGCAACGCTTATTAGCCAATTCCAAGCGAAACTTAAACCTTTTGTTAGGCAGAGCTGTTACAAACGATTTTATAGTGGATACAAACGTTTCTTTTGAGTTATTGTTTGAATATCAAAGTTTATTTGACAAAGCCAAGGAATTTAATGTTGAAATGTTGAAAGTAGACAAGAGTATTCAAATTAGTGAATATGAGATTAAAATTAGCAAGTCGAGCCTCTACCCTTTTCTAAATGTAAATGCTTCTTTTGGTTATAATAATTCTAAAAACAATCGGACTTCACTATTTAAAACTGTTGAGTCAGATGGTTTGAATGCGGGCGTAAGTTTAAACTGGAATATTTTTGATGGCGGGTCTACAAAAACGCGCATACAAAATGCAAAAATAAATGCAGATAACAT
>JADWMI010000376.1:0-1670 GCA_015767395.1 Bacteroidota bacterium
AAATAAGCACCAACAACTGCTGTTCTGGCACATAAAATACCCACACCTGTATCTGACAGGGAACTTTGTAAACCATCTTTTAGCATGGCTTGCATCACTTCCATTGAATTAGATGCAGTTTCCATGACTTGAAACGGAATTTCAGTTGCGTATTTTGTGGCGTTTTCAATAGCCAATTTTCGAGCCTCAATTTCTTCGGTGTTTGATTTAGGCATTCTAAACCCATCAATAATTTTATTAAAAGCATTCGTATCTTCATCAACCAAAAACAATAATTTATTTTTATAGGCTTGTCCTTTAACCGCCCAATCTGAATAAAATGCCCATTTATCGTCCCAACCAGCTTTATGTGCCGATAAATTTGCAACCATCGTTCCCAGTGAAACTCCTAAAGTCCCAACATAAGCAGCAATAGAACCACCTCCCGGAGCCATAGATTCTCCTGCCGTTTCTTCTGCAAAACCACTAACGGTAAAGTCAATTAATTTTTTAGTATCCTCTTTTAACAAATATTCAATAATTTTTTCTTGCGGATTAAACGGTTTTAAATCATCTAACCCCAACGATTTTACAGCGATTTTAATTTTCTCCTCTTCTGAAATCCCCAATGAGCGTTGCTGCTTTTTTAAGAAGTAATCTCCAGCATCTAACATCGCTTTTAGCGGAATTAAACCTATTAACTCTGAACCTGTGACACGCAATCCTCTTTCAGTAGCAGATTTAACCGTTTCATCAAAGGCAACATGCATGGAGGTAATGTTGATATTGGTTAAATTATAAGAAATTTGTGCGATGCCATATTCTTCAATATACCAGCCAATCCCTTTTACCGCCTTTAGTTTCCCTGGTACACGTAACGGTTCTCCATTGGCATCTAATACTTTCTTACCACTAACCCCATTTTCATATTTAACCCTACCAGCTTCTCTAATATCAAAAGCAATGGCATTGGCACGTCTTGTTGAAGTGGTGTTTAAATTTACATTATAGGCAATTAAAAAATCACGTGCAGAAATAGCGGTACAACCAGATTTTGCAACATGTTCACTAAATTCAGCAGGCCCAAAATCTGGTTTCCAAGTTGGATTTGCTAATTTTTCTTTCAACCCTTCATATTCTCCAGACCTGCAACTGGCTAAATTTTTTCGTTTTTCTTCTTTGGCCGCGTTTTCATAAAAATATCCGGGAATACCCAATTCTTTTCCTACGCGTTCCCCCAATTTATGAGCATAAATAGCAGCTTCTTCTAGTGTAATTCCTGAGATTGGGACTAAGGGACAAACATCAGTAGCGCCAAAGCGTGGATGTTCACCTGAATGCTTGCGCATATCAATCAATTCCGAAGCCTTTTTAATCAATAGAAAAGCGGCTTCAATGACATTATCTGGTTCTCCAACAAAAGTAATAACGGTTCTGTTTGTTGCTTTTCCAGGGTCAACATCTAATAATTTTACACCTTCAACTGTTTCCACAACAGCAGCAATGGCATTAATTTTTACGGTATCACGTCCTTCACTTATGTTTGGAACGCATTCTATTAATTGTTTGTTCATTTCATTAAAATTTTGGTATTCAAATTTAACGAGTTAATTTCACATTGAATGATACTATTTCAAAATAAATATATGTGATGTTAACTGCATTGATGAATTAATTCTATTTTTGTGGTT
>JADWMI010000376.1:1770-2834 GCA_015767395.1 Bacteroidota bacterium
AAAAAAATATTGGTTACAGGAATGGCCGGTTTTATTGGCTTCCATCTTACAAAATTATTGGTAGCATCTGGTTATCATGTGGTTGGATTGGATAATATCAACGATTATTACGATCCAAATTTAAAATTAGCACGGTTAACCGACTTGGGTTTTGATATTGATAAAATTGAGTACAATAGCTTACTTGAAATTGAAAATACTTCTTTTATAAAATTAGACTTAACGGATTTAGAGAATATAAAAAACCTTTTCAAAAATCAACAGTTTGATTTTGTGGTGAATTTAGCCGCGCAGGCAGGGGTGCGTTATTCTTTAGAAAATCCGCATTCGTATGTAGATAGCAACATTACAGGTTTTTTAAATATATTGGAGAGTTGCAGAGCGTATCCGGTGGAGCATCTGATTTTTGCTTCTTCTAGTTCTGTTTATGGACTTAGTGAAGAAGTTCCTTTTCAGGAAGACAATTGTACTGATCATCCTTTGGCGATATATGCAGCCAGTAAAAAAGCCAATGAAATGATGGCGCATTCGTATGCTAATTTATACGACATCCCTTGTACTGGTCTACGATTTTTTACGGTTTATGGCCCTTGGGGAAGACCAGATATGGCATTGCATTTATTTACGGAAGCAATGGTGAACGACAGAGCGTTTGAAGTGTTTAACAACGGAAATATGAGTCGTGATTTCACCTATGTCGGTGATATTGTAGAGAGCATAAAACGTTTAATTCCATTGGCTCCAAAAGAAAACAATCCAGCTTTCAATCCAAAAAAACCGACACCTTCAAAAAGTTCAAAAGCCTACCAGCTATTTAATATTGGGAATAACAGTCCGGTAGCCTTAATGGATTTTGTGAAGGCAGTTGAAAAAGCATTGGGCAAAAAAGGAAAAATAATATTTAAGCCAATGCAACCAGGAGATGTACAGTCTACCTATGCAAATGTAGAGAGTTTGTTCGACTATATTAATTTTAAGCCTGAAACCAATTTAGAAGAAGGTGTTAAAGCATTTGTAGATCAATATTTGAAGTTGAATGGTGAGAAGTGAGAAGTGAGAAGTTC
>JADWMI010000377.1 GCA_015767395.1 Bacteroidota bacterium
TGTTATCCTTTTAGGCGTTTATACCGTAAATAAAGCCAAATAAAAAACGACCCAACTTCTTGCGTTTTTTTGTAATAAAATTGTCTCGTCCTGATATAGCGTTACACAAAAAACCAGTGTAATAAAATAACCCTCCATAAAATTCCTAAATCACTCCACTTTTTGGCCAACGATTTACAATAATTCTATAGCTATTGTAATTAGTAAAAAATGTGATTTCCATACCAATCAAGTAAATGTGATTTGTACAAAAGCCATCCTATCAAATTAAAAAAGGGGAGAAAAATTCAGAATATAGGGGGAATCACCTTCTGATTTTTTTATTTTTAATTTATATCATTGTAAACCAATTAATTAAATGATGTGTTTTACTGAAAAATAATATAATTGGTTTTTAATATTTATGCTCGGAATAACAAATAATACTAACTTAAAAAAAATACTCTTATGAAATTACTTTTAAGATATTCTATCATTATTTTAGGTTTTACAATAACAACTGTAATATTGGCAATGAGTATCCATATTTTATACTACTAAACAACTTCAACAATTTATTTTTGATTTTGTGAATTTATTCATGAGTAGTTAATTCAAAGCGATTATTAGCAATTCTTTTTTTGTTGAATTTTAAATAAAATTTTTATTATATGATATAAATCATTAGTAATCAACTTGCTATTGAATAAATTAGAGGTGATAATTGCTTTATATGTAGAATGTTAATCTCCTGTGGCATTAGATACCTAATCTTCCTACGGCATTAAGACTCTAATTTATCAGGTTTATTATTGCCACCTCTCTTTGGGAGGTGGTTTTTTTTTAATTTTTATTTCTTGATTTTTTAATTTGAAAACTTATTTTTATGGATCAAATGAAATTTTATTTTAAGATATTATTAGTACAACCTTTTCAATTTTTTTATGTAAATTAATAACTTATTAAGTAGGCTAACATAAAATTATTATTATGAAAAAAATATGTATTGCATTAGACACCAGTCCATCAGCTGAAAAAATTGCTAAATTGGGTTATAGTTATGCCAAAGCATTGAATGCAGAGGTAACATTGCTTCATGTAATTAATGATCCGGTTTATTATACCATGAATTATGATCCAATTATGGGCTATGATGGTTTTTTAACAACAAATGCTGTTGAATTGGTCGAAAGCCATAAAAAAGAAGCTGAACGTTTTTTACAATCATCTGTAAAACACTTGCAAAATGATGCTATAGGAACAAAAGTATTAGAAGGTGATCCTGCTGATGCTATTTTGGAATTTGCGACAACCTGGAATGCAGATTTAATTATTTTGGGAACCCATAGTCGTAGTGGTTTGGAAAATTTATTTATGGGAAATGTTGCTGTAGAAGTTGTTAAACATGCGAAAATTCCTGTATTAATTATTCCTACAAAATAAAATTATTATTTTTGTTTAATTAGTGGATAGGAACTTATCTTTGATGAGTGAAGTAGATTGTTTTGGCTCCATAGTTCAAGGGATAGAACAAAAGTTTCCTAAACTTTAGATCCAGGTTCGAGTCCTGGTGGAGCTACATTTTTAACAAATAAAAATAAAAAAAAGCAATAATTGAAGGCTTAATAAAATTAGCAATGACATTTGAATTTAAAAATTGCGTTAAAGCAAATCAAAAAGCAACCAAAAAAGGGTTAAAGACAGTGATGGCTTCTTTGGTGGCACTGAATGGTTCTTCTTATAGAAAACCAGGAGTAAGGATGCTTATTGTTGAAGATGGAACAATGGTTGGAGCTGTAAGTGGCGGATGTGTTGAAAAAGAAATTCTTCGTCAATCGGTATCAGTGTTCACCACAAATGAACCTAAAATGATGACGTATGACGGTCGTTATAGATTGGGTTGTGAAGGGATGCTCTTTATTTTGATTGAACCTTTCAACCCAAATGATGAATTTATTGCAGAATTTGATAAAACTGTTGAAGAGCGAAAATCAATTCATATTAAAACATATTACTCAAAAGCAGCAGGTGAAAATGCCAACTGGGGCTCTTTAATATCTTTTGAAAATAAAAAAAGCGTTGGTTTTTCGAAAGATCAAATTTCAGAAAACATGGTTAGTTCTAAATTTTCTGTTTTTGAACAAAAATTAGCGCCTTGTTTTAGATTGTTAATTGTAGGTTCAGAACATGATGCAGTTCAATTAAGCTTGTTTGCATCCTTTTTGGGTTGGGAAGTTGTAGTTGTAACCAATGCCACAAATCAACAAACATTGAATGATTTTCCAGGTATTCAACAATTAATTCAGGTTGAACCAAACCAGTTAAACTTAAACTGGATAAATGAGCAAACCGCCATTGTTTTTATGACGCATAGCTACGCAAAAGATCTTCAATATTTACTAGCAGTAAAAGACACCAATCCTAGTTATATCGGTTTGTTAGGGCCTTATAATCGACGTGAAAAAATAATAAGTGATTTGATAG
Source organism: Bacteroidota bacterium (assembly GCA_015767395.1). Next base: position 2,464 of record JADWMI010000377.1, read on the forward strand.
AGCAATACCCAGAAGTTGAAGATGCTTTTTTAGAAAAAATGTATGGGCCGGCGGGATTAAATATTGGTGCTGAAACTTCACAAGAAATAGCAGTTTCTATTTGCTCTGAAATATTATCTGTTACTCGACAACAGGAACCAGATTTTTTAAAAAACAAGTTATCATCCATACATTCATAATTGTGTAAAATTATGAAGACCGAGGGAAATATTGCAATGCTGATTTTAGCAGCGGGGGAATCCAAAAGAATGAATGGTATAAAGCAGTTATTGCCTTGGAAAAACACAACCTTATTGGGAAATGCTATTGAACAAGGACTAAATTCAAATGTGAATTTGGTATACGTTGTTTTAGGGGCTAATTCAGA
>JADWMI010000378.1 GCA_015767395.1 Bacteroidota bacterium
ATTTAGGAGAATATCTAATAACAATTAACCACCAAGAAAACGGTTTATTAGAAGTAGAAGTTTTTGATGAATTAGGTGAACAAGTTGAAGGGATTTATATAAGTAATTCCGAAGAAGAATAAAAAAAAGGGTACAATATAATTAAATAAAACAACAATTCAAAGAGTGTATAACAAGCAAATAGTATAAACAATTAAAAATTAGAATTATGAGTGAATTAAAAATTATCGGAACAATTAAAAAAATCGGAGAAGTGAAAACTTTTGATTCCGGATTTGTAAAACGTGAATTTATTTTAACAACCGAAGAACAATATCCGCAAGAAGTAAAATTTGAAGCTATCAAAGAAAAGGCAACTGATTTTGAAAAATACAGAAAGGTTGGTGATCGCGTTGGAGTTAAATTCAATGTTAGAGGAAATGAATACGAAGGTAAACATTTTGTTAATTTGCAAATGTGGTACGTTGAAAGCCTGGATATTACAGAAGGTAATCCTAACCAGGAAATGCCAACACAAGGCGCGAAATTGGTTGAAGAAGGGCAAGATGATTTGCCTTTTTGATTAGCTGAATTTAAAAAAATAGGATTTGAACCAATAAAAACAAAAAACAATGAAAACAAAAAGAAGAATAAACGAAAAAACAATTGAGAAAGCATTTAATTATTTGGAAGAATTGCATCACGTTTTAACAATTACGGATGTTGTTAATTTAACAAAACTTTCAACGGTTCACAAAGTTTCAAAAACTTACGGAACATTATTGTTAAGCAACAATTTGTTAATTAAAACAAAAAACGGTGCAATGAAATGGGCCACGATTGAACCAAGCCGTGAAATGGCAATTGAACTTGTAAGAAGGGCAAATGAATATCAAACAAATAGCCTTTCAAAACAAAAGGAAAACAAAGAACAAGTTGCAATGAATTTCACGAAAAAGGAAATTTCAAAAACAGTTATTCCGGCAAAGGAAAACAAAACCAAAAAAACATTTAATTTGTTTTGGGGGTTATTGAAATTTGATTATTAAAAACCAATAGAAGGGAGTTTAAACGCTCCTTTCTTTTTAAAACTAAAAACATTATGATAACATTACTAAGAACATTAACAAAGAAATCATACCTTAAATTTGGAAGGTATTATGATATGAGAGTTGGCGATTTATTATCAAGGCAACATTATAGAATATTAAGATTTTATTATTTTAATTGTGATAAAATAAATTTCGTTGATGAAATTCTTGATGAAATAAATATTCCGGAAGATTTTAGAATTGAAAAGCCTGGAAAAAAGCCGGAATTAAATTTTGAATTAAATGAAATACACAATTCTAATATGTCGTATAAATCGAAAAGACACTTTGAAAAGAAAAAAAAGTATTCAAACCTTGCCGAGCATAAAAAAATAAAGCATAGCGAAGCACGTTCAAAAGGTGGCCTTCGTGATGCGAATCAAGGTAAAAGAAATTTTTAAAACTAAAAACTAAAAACATTATGTATCAAGCACACTATTTGGATCACGAAGGAATTAACCTTTACAAAACAACAATCAGCGCAAAGCATTATTTGGAACACAAAAGAAGCCAAAGCACACCGGAAAACTGCGAAAAAATAATTCGATTAGTTTTTGATTATTTTAAAATTCCTTTGGAAATGGTTAAATCCAAATCCAGGAAGCGAAACTTAATTGTTACACGACAATTTGCAATGTATTTTTTAAAGAAAGAATTTAACGACTTAACACTTCAGCAGATTGCAAACTTTTTTGACAAAGACCATTCAACCGTTGTTCATTCTATTAAGCAAATAAAAGGATTGATTGAATTTAACCTTGAATCAAGAGAAAATGAAGCAAAAATTCTTGAAAGGATAATCGAATTATACAAATAAATGGTTATCTTTGTAATTCAGAAGCGTGAGAACTTCAAAACTTTTATTTAAAGCCATCATTTAAGTGTTTTCTCACGCACCTTATTTGATGGCTATTTTATTAACTAAACTTTACTGGTTTTAGAAACCTTTATTATTATGGCAAAAATAGATTTAAAATTTTTAGACAAATACGATTCTGATATTACAATAAAAACTATTGTTTGTGAGGAATTATCGGATATTTTGATATCCATTCGATACGAAGATGAAGATTTTGGAATTTGGTTAGATAAATCAACCGCAATTAAATTTGCAAAAACATTAAGAACTGAAATAAACAAAATACAAGAAGGGGGTTCAAATGTCTAAATTAGGCTATACCTGGTATCCAAAAGATTGGAACAATAGCGAAGCCGTATTTGAATTAACACTTCAACAACGCGGCTTATATCGTGAACTTATAGATTTGGCAATGCTGAATGATAATAAGATTATTATAAAAAGTTCTGTTTGGGTTCGAAAATGGAACATACCACAAAAGGATTTAAACAATATATTAACGGTTCTTACTGATTTAGATTTAGTAGAGATTAATAAGGATTGTTTATTCATTCCAAGTTGTGAATCACGCTTAAATTTAGTGCGCGGTGGTAGAAATGGAGGAAAGAAAAGTAAGCCTATACCGAAGCCTATTGTGAAGCCTACCCCGAAGCCTACCCCGAAGCAAAAGAAAGAGAAAAGAAAAGAAATAGAAAGTAAAGAAGAAACTATTGCGGAAAGAAAACAAAGTTTTCGACAATCATTAACAGATTTTAATAAAGATAATTTAGATAAATACCCTAAACAACTTTTTATTGACTTTGAAATGTATTGGACCGAACACGGACCGAAGGATAAAAAGATGCGATTTGAAAAAGAAAAAACTTTTGGAATTGCTTCAAGACTTTCAACCTGGTTTA
>JADWMI010000379.1 GCA_015767395.1 Bacteroidota bacterium
CCATTGGTTGTTGGTTGATACCCAATACCCGATACCTAATACCTAATACCTGATACCTAATACCCGATACCTAATACCTATTACCTATTACCTATTTACCTATTACCTATTTACCTATTAATAGATACCAGAAATAATTCGTAATTCATAATTCGTAATTAAATCAGTTTTTCTATTTTTGTAACATAACCAAAATTTAATAAATGGAACAATTTATAGTATCAGCTCGTAAATACCGACCACAAACTTTTGCGGAGGTTATTGGGCAACAAGCCATTACAAATACGCTTGAAAATGCTATAAAAAACAACCATTTAGCACAAGCTTTGCTTTTTACTGGGCCGCGTGGCGTTGGAAAAACAACCTGTGCACGCATTCTAGCAAAAAAAATAAATGAAAACGCTGGAGAAACGAGTGAAGATGATTTTGCATTTAATATTTTTGAGTTAGATGCCGCCTCTAACAACTCGGTTGATGATATTCGGAATTTAACCGATCAGGTACGTATTCCACCACAAACAGGAAAATACAAAGTCTATATCATTGATGAGGTTCACATGTTGTCGCAAGCCGCCTTTAACGCTTTTTTGAAAACGTTGGAAGAACCGCCTGCACACGCAATTTTTATTCTAGCAACCACAGAGAAACACAAAATTATTCCAACCATACTCTCTAGATGTCAAATATTTGATTTCAAAAGAATTGGCGTTTTAGATGCCAAAAAATATTTAGAGAAAATTGCGAAAGAGGAAAAAATTGAAGCTGAAGATGATGCACTGCATATAATTGCGCAGAAAGCCGATGGCGCCATGCGTGATGCTTTGTCTATTTTTGATAGAGTTGTCAGTTTTTCAGGAAAGAAATTATCACGTAAAGATGTTACTGAGAATTTAAATGTGTTGGATTATGATGAATATTTTAAAACAACAGATTTATTGCTTGAAAATAAAATACCTGAAGTTTTAATTCATTTCAATACCATTTTAGCAAAAGGATTTGAAGGTCATCATTTTATTAGTGGCTTGGCATCACATTTCAGAGACCTGCTGGTTGCAAAAGATAAAATCACCATAGATTTATTAGAAGTTGGTGACAATGCCAAAAAGAAATATTTGGTTCAGTCTGAAAAATGTGAACTTCCTTTTTTATTAGAAGGCATTAAATTGGCAAATGATTGCGATTTAAAATACAAAGGCAGTAAAAACCAGCGACTTTTAGTTGAACTTACTTTAATGCAATTGGCCTCTATCACGTTTGATAGAGAAAAAAAAAATAGCAAACCTTACATAATTGCGGCACTTCACTTTAAAAATCCGCTAAAAAAATCAATAAGAAGAAAAATAGCGCCTACAGTTAAATTAGCTGAAGTAAAAAAAGATATTATAAAACAAAGTGTTCAAGAAACAATTACTAAAAAAGAAGTAATTCCAGTTTTAAGCACACGTGTTAGAAAACCTTCTGGTCTTTCCATAAAAAGTATTGAGCGTAAAAAAGAATTGGATAATACCGAGGTTGTATTTGAACAAGTGGAAGGGTTGCCTTCTGATGCATTTAATGAAGAGACCGTTGTAAACCTATGGAAACAATTCACTGAACAATTAATAAAGCAAGGGAAAAGAAGTGTAGCCTCTATCATGAATGCCAACATTCCAACAGCTAAAGGCAACGAAATTCATTTTGCATTGCCGAACAGCTTAATGAAGGATCAATTACACCGTTCAAGAACGCCTTTATTAAAATACCTACGTGAACAACTAAATAATTTTAAAGTTGAAATTATTGTTGAAGTAAATGAAGTAGAAACTAAAAGATTTGCATATACACCCAATGAAAAATATGATAAATTAAAGGAGAAAAATAGCGCATTGGAATTGTTTAAGAAAACTTTTGATTTAGATTTGTAATTATTATTTGGTAAGTTCACCATTAATTAGTCATTAAAATAAAATAATTTGGACGTAAAAATATTAGTTACATTTTTAGTAGGTTTTTTAATTGTTGCGATTGCTGCAAATCAAATAGCAAAAGTTTTTCAGCAAATAAAATTCCCATTAATTACCGGACTTATTATTACTGGTATTATCGCCGGCTCTTCCGTTTTAAATTTTATTACACCGCTGGCTTTAAAAAAATTAAATTTCTTAAATGAAATTGCATTGGCTATCATCGCTTTTTCTGCGGGTTCAGAATTGTATTTAAATGAATTGCGCAGTAGAATAAAAAGTATCAAATGGATGACCATTGGGCAATTGGTGATTACTTTTTTTATGAGTACCATCGTCATTTACTTTTTTGCTGATTCTATTCCATTTATGGCAGAAATGCCAGCAACACATAAAGTTGCTGTTGCTGTTTTGTTTGCCACCATATTTGTCGCTCGATCACCTTCATCTGCCATTGCTATTATCAATGAAATGCGTGCAAATGGTCCCTTTACTAAAACAGTTATGGGGGTTACTGTTATCAAAGATGTTTTGGTTATTATTTTATTTGCCATTTGCTTGGCCATTGCAAAAGCAGTCATTAATAATGAGGCTACCAATGTGCTCTTTTTTATTATTTTAATAGCGGAGTTATTGGCTTCATTGGGTTTAGGATATGTACTTGGAAAGGTTTTACAAATTCCATTTTTATCTAAAGCCGATGTAAAAATAAAAGGATTTTCAGTATTAATAATTGGTTATGGTGTCTATTTATTTTCGAATTATATCAAACTTATATCTAACGAATTATTTCAGCACGAATTTCTGCTAGAGCCTTTACTTATTTGCATCATTGGAAGTTTTTATTTAACAAATTACAGCAAACATAGAATTGA
>JADWMI010000108.1 GCA_015767395.1 Bacteroidota bacterium
CAAAAATAATAAATAGCGTTTTTTGGAAATAAAGGTAGAATTGTAGTCAAATCTTTATCATTAACAACTCCTAAAATTATATGTAGTTTTTCGAAAGTTTCCTCTTCTAATTGCTTTATTATATATTGCAACCCTTCCCTATTATGACCCGTATCACAAATAACCTTTGGTTTTTCATTTAAAAGCTGCCACCTACCTAAAAGACCTGTATTTTTAACAACATGAAGCAAACCTTCTTTTATGTTCTCTTTTGAAATTTGAAAACCTTTTTCAATTAAAACATAAACAGCTTGAACTACTGTTTTCACGTTGTTTAATTGGTAACTTCCCTTTAAATCTGTTTTATAATTATCTGAAATGTTTTTTGCTGCCAAAAATAAAGGAGCCTCTTTTTCAGCTGCAATTGCTTTAAAAACTTGAAATATTTCCTTTTGATATTCACCAATAACAACAGGAACATGTTTTTTAATTATCCCAGCCTTTTCAAAAGCAATTTCAGATAAAGTATCACCTAAAAACTGTAAATGATCAAATCCTATATTTGTAATTATGGAAACCTCAGGAGTTATAATATTGGTTGAATCCAAACGACCGCCTAAACCGACTTCTACAATGGCAATATCCACTTTGTGTTTTGCAAAACATTCAAAAGCCAAACCAACAGTCATTTCAAAAAAGGATAGTTTATGCGCTTCTAAAAATAATTTATTGTTATCAATAAAATTAACAACTTCTTTTTTTCTAATTTCCTTGCCATTGATTTTAATCCGTTCCCTAAAATCTTTTAAATGGGGCGAAGTATACAATCCGACTTTATATCCGGCTTCCTGCAGAATTGAAGCCAACATATGACTGGAAGAACCTTTTCCATTGGTTCCTGCAACATGGATTGTTTTAAATTGTTTTTCTGGAAAATTCAGCTGCTTCGATAATGCTAAACTATTGGTTAAATCTTTTTTGAAAGCAGTATCACCTTGTCGCTGATACATTGGTAGCTGTGAAAACATCCAGCCAAGGGTGTCTTTATAATTCATTAAAATTTATTGAGATAATGAAAATCTATATTTTATGGTTCCTACTTGCTTTGATTGCGCATTAGAATCTGGTTCCCAAGTGGTTTTTAAGGCCGCTTCCTTTGCTTGTGACAACAAACAAGCAGCTGTATTGGTTGAACCTTTTACACCAGCTGTTGCTTTGGTTACTTTACCGTATATATCAACTTCAATTTGTACAATTACCAAACCTTCTTCATCACAAATATAATTAGGTTTTGGACGATATTTAGGTTTTCTATTCCCTAGCTGATAATCGCCTCCGCTTCCTGTTCCTCCATTACCATAATATCCACTAGCATTTGGATCTCCTGTAACTTTTCCCTTATCGCCTGCAGTATTGTCATTTCCTTCACCTCCAGTTTCAGTACCATCGGCATTATTAATACCTCCTATTAAAGCATCTAAATTTTTTCTTTTAGCAGCCTCTTCTGCTGCCTTCTTCCTTGCAATTTCAGCCTGCTTTTCTTTTTCAATTCGTTCTTCTTCTAATCGCTTTTTCTCGGCTATGTCTTCTGCTTTCTTTTTCTCTTCTTCCGCTTTTTTTATAGCTATTGAGTCTTCCGTTTCCTGAGTTGCGACTTCTTCTGACACAACTTCTTCTGTCATTGCTGGTTTTACTTCTTCAACAACTTCTTCTACTACTTCTTCTTGCTGTTCTTCAACTTCTTGGGGGGCTGATTTCAATGGTGCTTTGGGTTGAATAGTTCCCATTCCAACATCAGAAGTTCCAAAATTAACTGCAATACCATATTCTTCCGGTGGATCTAAATATTTCATCCCAACAAAAAAGATGACAACCAATAACAAACACATAATAACGGTTGTTATAGCTGCTGATTTTTTCTTATGATTGGTATTTAAAAAACTGAACATTTCTTATTTTGGTCTTACTGCTAATACTACTTTAAACCTATTTCGATTTGCAATATCCATAATTTTTACAGCTTTCTCAATAGGAACGCCTTCCTCTGCCCGTAAAATAATGGTTGGATTTTCTTTACCTTCTAAAGTAGCCAACAAATTTTGTTCTATTTGATTTTCACTTACTTTTTTATTATCTATAAAAAAAGATAAGTCTTTAGTTATACTTACAGAAGTTGATTTTTTATTTTCTGTTTTTCCACTTGCCTTGGGTAACAAAATATCCAAAGCACTTGTAGTTACAAGCGTTGAAGTTATCATAAAAAATATGAGGAGTAAGAAAACAATATCGGTCATAGACGACATGTTGAAGTTTGGATTTACCTTATTTCTACCTCTAATATCCATAATTATTGTTGAAGTGTTTATTTGTATAATCGTTTAACAAATTGTTGAATTATTTTTATTCTAGTTTAACAATTCAACAGTTAAACCAATCAACAGTTTTATATTGGTTCGTTTAATAAATCTAAAAACTCAACTGATTTTGCTTCCATTTCATACACCACTTTATTGGTTCTAACCACTAAATGGTTGTATTGTATATATGAAATAATACCAACAATAAGCCCGGCAACAGTTGTTGTCATTGCCGTATATAAACCATCCGACAACATTTTTATATCAATTTGTCCACCTGCATTTGCAATTTCGTGAATAGCAACTATCATTCCTATAACAGTTCCTAAAAAACCAATCATTGGAGCGGCTCCAGCAATTGTCGCCAAAACCGGCACATTCTTCTCTAGCTTATAAATCTCTAATCTACCGGCATTTTCAATAGCTGTATTGATATCAGCCAACGGCTTACCAATTCTAGATATTCCTTTTTCAATTAAACGAGCTGCAGGAGAATTTGCCTGAGAACACAATACTTTAGCGGAATCTAACTTACCATCAGAAACGTAGTCTCTAATTTGATTCATAAAATTACGATCGCTTCTCGAAGCTTCCTTAATGGCAAAAAATCGTTCAAAATATATATAAAGAGCAATAGCCAGTAAAACAACCAAAATAGCAATAATAATTTGGCCTCCTAATCCACCATCCATTATTAATTTATAAATAGACAATGTTTTTTCTTCTGAAACAGTTTCAGCAAGCACTTCAGTTGCGTCTTGTAGAATGGTTAAAAGCATAGATGATAATTTATTTAATTTCTAAACGAAAATACTGATTGAAAATTGTAATTAATAATTTTTTATAAAAAAGCCAAGAAATGATTCTTGGCTTTTATTTTATGATCTTGTGTTGTTATTATAAAACATACATTACACCTAACAGTCCAACAATCGTTAAGACAATTGTGTAAGGCAAAGCCATTTTCACCATTCTACCATAAGATAAATCAATTAATGGTGCTAAAGAAGATGTCAATAAAAATAAAAATGCTGCTTGTCCATTTGGGGTTGCCACACTAGGTAAATTAGTTCCTGTATTAATTGCAATTGCTAATTTTTCAAAATGTTCACGAGAAATAGTTCCGGCGTCAAAAGCATCTTTAACTTCACCAATATATACGGTAGCTACAAATACATTATCACTAATCATAGAAAGAAAACCATTCGCTAAATAAAACATCGAAGGCTGAACTTCAGGATCCATAGAAAGTGCCCAACTAATAATTGGTGTAAATAAATGCTGATCGTGAATCATGGCCACAATAACAAAAAACACAACCAATAACCCTGTAAAAGGCAATGCTTCTTCAAATGATTTCCCTAATTGATGCTCTTCTGTAATCCCCATAAAAGCGGTTTGAAAAACAATAATTCCCAAACCAATAAAACCAACTGGCGCTATATGCAGTGCCAATCCTGCTATCAATAAAACAGCTGCAATTGCCTGAATCATTAGGTCATATTTTTGTTTGCCTGTTCTTTCAGCATCTTGTTTATCTGTGTAATTTTCAATAATTATACGTGCTACATCAGGTAATTTTTGTCCAAAACCAAAAGTTTTAGTCGTTTCTAAAAACACGGTTGTTAATAAACCAGCTGCAAAAACTGGTAATGTTATTGGAGCCATTCTAATAAAAAACTCAATAAAATCCCAACCCATTTTTTCACCAATTAATAAGTTTTGAGGTTCACCAACCAACGTACAAACACCACCTAAGGCTGTACCAACAGCTCCATGCATAATTAAACTTCGTAAAAAACTTCTAAAATTTTCTAGGGTCTCACCACTCAATTCTCTTTTATCTTTTACGCCACTTTCATCATAATCAGACTCTCCAGAATGAATCTTATGATACACGCCATAAAAACCAACAGCTACACTAATTAATACTGCTGTTACTGTTAAGGCGTCTAAAAAGGCAGATAACACCGCTGATATAAATACAAATAATAAGGATAAAATAAGTTTCGATTTAATTTTAGTAAACACTTTGCTAAAAATGTACATTAAAAGCGGTTTCATAAAATAGATACCGGCTACCATAAAAACAAGCAACAATACTACCTCTAAATTTTGATCAACTTCATGATAGGCGTTTTCAGGAGTAGTTAGCCTCAACGCTAATATTTCAATAGCCAATAATCCTCCTGACTGCAACGGGTAACATTTTAAGGCCATTGCCAAAGTAAAAATGAATTCTGCAATAAAAATCCATGCGGTAATTGTCGGTCCTAAAATATAGTATGAGAATATATTAAAAACTAAAAAAACTAGCATAATAGATTTATACCATCTTGGACTATTCCCTAAAAAATACTTTAACATAATATGAAATTTGGTTTTCTTTGAAAGTGAAATTTGATTTTTTTATACCTTAAAAAGTACGATAACAAATATAGTAAAACTTATGAGTGCTTGGTAAAGATTTTACCAGAACTATGATCTTTTCTTGCACCTGTAACACTGCTTAAACAATTTATCTTATTTTCAATACGTAACACACCCAATAATGCGAATATTAGGGCTTCTTTAAAATCTACTATTTCTTTCTCTGGAATTACAATTTGATTTGCCGTATATCTCTGTAATTCTTCCATTAAAAAAATATTAAATGCACCACCACCAGTGACCAATACTTTTGAGTCCAAATTATTGTCTAAACAACTCGAAATTTGAATAACAACATGGGCTATTATAGTTCTTAAAATAATTTCAACAGGTAAATTATACTTATTAATTATTGGAAAAATAGTTTCCTTTACAAATTCAAACCCCAACGATTTCGGTATAGGTTTTTTGTAAAATGAGATTGTATTTAGCTCTTCTAATAAATTTTCATTGACACTTCCAGTCCTAGCAATATCTCCACTATCATCAAAATCTAAACCCAATTCTTTAACATAATGGTTCATCACAATATTTACGGGACAAATATCAAAAGCAATTCTTTCATCATTTTTTCTGAAGGAAATATTCGCAAATCCACCTAAATTCAAGCAATAATCATAAGTAGAAAACAACAACTCATCACCTATTGGCACTAACGGGGCACCTTGACCCCCAAGTGCTACATCCTGCGTTCTAAAATCACAAATCACCTTTAAACCTGTTGTATTGCAAATAGATTTCCCATCTCCAATTTGTAAAGTATAACCATCATTTGGTTTGTGAAAAATAGTATGTCCATGGGATGCAATAAAATCTATTGCTGAAATTTCGTGCTTCTCTTTAAAATTATTTACTACATCCCCTAAATAATTACCATAAGAAATATTTAGCTTCTCAATATTATTTTTAGAACTAGTAAAAGCATTTAGCAACTTATTTTTCCAAGCTGTTGAATAACCAACAGTTTCCGTTTTTATTAAATTAAAATGGTACGTATTATCGTTTTTAAAAATATTCACATAAACAACATCAATTCCATCCAAAGAAGTTCCAGACATTAATCCTATCACATTCCAACTTTTACTTGTCATATATCGTTTATTTACCCTTTGCATATTTAACAAAAAATAACTTAAAAAAGACTTATATTTACGTAATATTAAACAATTAATCATAACCACTATCAATTATGGATTTTAATTTAACCGAAGAACAAATAATGATACGCGATGCTGCACGTGATTTTGCGCAAACCGAGCTTTTACCAGGGGTTATTGAACGTGATGAGAATCAACAATTTCCCAAAGAACAAATTAAAAAAATGGGAGAGCTTGGATTTTTAGGAATGATGGTTGATCCAAAATACGGAGGGAGTGGATTAGACACTGCTTCATATGTATTAGCCATGGAAGAAATTTCAAAAGTAGACGCATCGGCTTCAGTTGTTATGTCTGTAAATAACTCTTTGGTTTGTTGGGGTTTAGAAACATTTGGTACGGAAGCGCAAAAACAAAAATATTTAATACCGCTTGCCACAGGTGAAATTATAGGGGCTTTTTGTTTAAGTGAACCTGAAGCTGGTTCTGATGCCACTTCACAACGTACCACTGCCATTGATAAAGGTGACTATTATTTAGTAAATGGAACAAAAAACTGGATTACAAACGGAAGCAGCGCAAGTGTTTACATCGTTATTACCCAAACTGATGTCGAAAAAGGCTCTAAAGGAATCAACGCTTTAATACTTGAAAAAGGAATGGAAGGTTTTACTGTTGGTCCTAAAGAAAATAAATTAGGAATCCGTGGATCAGATACACATTCTTTGATGTTTACAGACGTAAAAGTCCCAAAAGAAAATAGAATTGGCGAGGATGGTTTTGGATTTAAATTTGCTATGAAAACATTGGCTGGGGGTAGAATTGGAATCGCTTCGCAAGCTTTAGGAATTGCTTCAGGCGCCTATGAGTTGGCTTTAAAATACTCTAAAGAACGTAAAACTTTCGGGAAAGAAATTAGTCAGCATCAAGCCATTGCTTTTAAGTTGGCTGATATGGCAACACAAATAGAGGCTGCCCGACTTTTATGCATGAAAGCTGCGTGGGAGAAAGATCAAAAACAGAATTATGATTTAAGCAGTGCCATGGCTAAATTATACGCAGCAGATATGGCAATGCAAGTAACAGTAGAAGCTGTTCAAATACATGGCGGTTATGGATTTGTAAAAGAATATCACGTAGAACGATTAATGCGTGACGCCAAAATCACACAGATCTATGAAGGCACTTCTGAAATTCAAAAGATTGTAATCTCTAGGAGTATTCTAAGAGATTAAATTTCTTTTATTTTGATTTCAAGAAATGTTTTAAGAACAAAAAAACTTTAAACAACTATTATTTTTTCTATTTAACAGACAAAAAATCCTCATTGTATACAATGAGGATTTTTTAATCATATTTTTAAAGTCTATTTAAACCCTGTAATTATCAGCCTTCCAATTTTTAATTGCTTGTTTAATCTCCTTCTCTGAAAGGTTTTGCTTTTCTGCCAGATCAACTAACGAAATAAATTCTTCATCTGAAGCAAATCGCAAACCAATAATTTGTCGTGTGCTAATTTTATTACTCAAAGGCTTTCCTGTAAGAATAAAATATCTCAATTTTTCTTCAGCTCTTATTGCTCTATCCTGTGCTTTTAACGCGAATGCCCTTAAATAAAAAGCCAGTATTAATAAAATAAATGATATCAACACCACTAATGACGCTGAGTATAAATTTTCTGTTGAAGCATAGATTGCATTTCGTATTGCTCCAATTAAAAGCACCATTATTGCCAAAAAGGTAATACCGTGAAAACCTATTACAAGTCTACTATGATTTGCAAACGTTTGTTCTTTCATATTTTTTAATTTAAGTTAGTATACAGCAAATATAGGT
>JADWMI010000380.1:0-1503 GCA_015767395.1 Bacteroidota bacterium
CTCTAAAAATATCATAAGCCGAATACGCTGGTGCTTCATTTAACCTTCTTCTTGCAGCTAGGTTAAATGTTAAGGTAAGATTGTCGTAAATATCTGCTTCAAGATTGGAACGCAAATTGAACTGTTGATATGTTAAAACATCTTCGGTATAATTTGATCCTTGACTTAAATACCCTGCATTCACAAAATATTTAACTTTATCACCACCACCAGACAGACTTAAATTATGACGCTGTTGAAAACCCCAATCTTTTATCACCAATCCTTCCCAATCTGTATTTGGATAGTTAAGTGGATCAGAACCCGATCTATAAGCTTCTATTTGTTCATCTGAATAAAATGGCGCTTGATTATCGTTTCTCAAGCCTTCATTTAAAACTTCTCCATATTGCGCTGAAGACAAATAATTTGGTGATGAAGTAAATCCTGTATATGTAAATCCATTGGTATATTTTAACACAGGTTTTCCGTATACCCCACTTCTAGTTTTCACCAACACAACACCATTACCCCCTTGCACACCATAAATTGAAGCAGCAGCAGCATCTTTTAATACAGAAATACTTTCTATTTCGTTAGCATCCAATTGGTTTAAGTCCCCTGGTGAACCATCAATAATTACCAAAGCATTCCCAAAATTTCTTACTTCAAATGAAGAAGCACTAAAACCAGGTTCCCCTGATCCTTGTCTCACAAATAAACCAGCCGCTAACCCTTCTAAAGCATTACTTACATTTGGTACTGGAATTTCTTTTAATGCTTTAGCATCTACAACTGAAACCGCAGAAATAATTTTGGTTCTTGAAGTGGTTCCATAACCAACAACAATAACTTCATCTAAAGAATTGGCATCTCCAACAAGTTTAATTTGAAGATTTGTAACATCTCCAATTTCAATTTCCTGGCTTAGATACCCCAAATAAGATATTGCAAGTATATCTCCTTTTTGAGATTCAATAGAAAAATTTCCATCAAAATCTGTTTGAGCTCCTTTACTGGAACCTTTAATAATAATGTTTGCACCTGGAAGCGGTTCTCCTGTGTTTGCATCGGTTACTTTACCTGTAACTGAAATCTGCGCGAGACCAATACTGGAACATAAAAAAAACACCATGACAAGCAGGGCATTTTTTCCTAGTTTTTTTGAACAATTAAATAACATTGTCTTCATAATACTCCTATTAATTTAGTTTGTTTGATTAATAAGTTATTCATAAATACCATTGAGCTTATTTAAAAAACACATAAACCCTCTGTAAGGGAATAACTTGGCTCAAAGAAACAAAATACATTTCCCTAATTATTAAATTCCACTACATTAAAAACTCGCTTTACACAAAATAAAAACTCATCAAAAACTCTCATTTAGGGATCAATTATATACTTAAGCCCTTTGTTTTCGATATTTTTATTACATTCACTTAAAATTATTATTTCATCAATAATGAAAAACATATTACTCACGCTATTTTTCTTATTTCACTTTTTTCAAGAAGTAGCATC
>JADWMI010000380.1:1603-2809 GCA_015767395.1 Bacteroidota bacterium
AATGAAGAAGTTGGAATTGAAGGTGCTGGATATGCTGCCACAAAATTTGACAATCAAATTTATCTTGGAACAAATAACGGTGCTTTTACTCAAAAAAAAACAACCGACACGTCATTTAATAATCCTTTTAAATTAATACCAGAGAGTGAAGGTCAGGTTTATAATTTCTCCGAAGTAGAAAACCAGCTTATCTTAAATCACCATAAAGGTGCTTTTAAATTAAAAGGAGATAAACTACATAAAATATACAACTTAGGGAGTTGGAAGTTTATGAGCACTTCAAATCCAAATCTTATTCTAGGTGGTAACTACAGAGGAATTTCTTTTTTTAAGAAAGCAAACAGTAACTTAACTTATAAACATAACATTTTAAATTTCGATGAATCCTCTAGAATCATGGAATTTGAAAACGATTCTACACTTTGGATGACACATGGTTCAAAAGGAGCCTATAAATTAACCCTAGATAATTCGATGAATGTAAAAGGTAAAATCGAACATTACGGAAAAGATGATGGATTTCCTTCTGATAGATTAATAAGTGTTTATTCCCTTAACGAAAAATTGGTTTTCACATCTGAACAAGGAATTTACGATTTTAACCCTGATTTGAATTCCTTTACTCCAAATTTACAATTAAACAATTTGTTAGGAACCGACCATATTAGTAAAATGGCTTCAAATAAAAGCTCTTCCATTTATTATATACAAAACAAAAAATTTGGGATTTTAATTCAAGAAGGATTTGGTACATTTAAAAATGAGACCCATATTTTTAAACATATCAATAAATATATAAATGATGATCTTCCTAACATCTCAATAATAGATAACAATAATATACTTATAGGAGCTAAAGAAGGCTTTATTCAATACAATCCCAATAAAAAATTTAGTATAAATAAAGATTTTCGAATTCTAATTAGAACTATTGAAATAGAATCCCCTACCGACTCTATAATATCATATAATCCGTCTCATATAGATAAAATTGAAATAACTGAAAAACATTCAATTAAGTTTCAATATGCAGCACCTTATTTTGATGGGTTTCAAGATTTAAAATACAGCTACAGACTTTTACCGTTAAATGAACAATGGTCTAAATGGTCAAACAAAGGTGAAAAAGAATTTACGCATTTGCCTTTTGGTGAATACACTTTAGAAGTTAAAGCTGAAAACATATACGGATTTGAAAGTAATGCA
>JADWMI010000381.1 GCA_015767395.1 Bacteroidota bacterium
CCAATCAATGAAAATTAAGTGTATCATTATTGATGACGAACCTTTAGCAATTAAAGTCATAGAAAATCATTTAAGTAATTTTCTAAATATGGAATTAGTTGCAACATTTAATACTGCAATTGCCGCCTTGCCGACTATTGAAAGTGGAGAAATAGATGTGATATTTTTAGATATTAATATGCCAAAAATGAGTGGTTTGGATTTTTTACGCTCACTTCCTACAAAACCACATATTATTATTACCACTGCTTATCGTGAATATGCTGTTGAAAGTTTTGATTTAGATGTGCTGGATTATTTGGTAAAACCCATTCCTTTTAGCCGTTTTTTAAAAGCCATTACCAAAATTAATAACAGAGTTACTAAAGAAAAGGGGAAAACCAGCGAAGCTTCTTTTAAAGAAGAGCCTTTCATTTTTTTGAAAGTCGATAAAAAATTAATGAAAATTAAGCTAAACGATATTTTATTTATTGAAAGTTTAAAAGATTATATAAAAGTAATTACTACAACCGGCGATTACTTGGTTCACAAATCTATGACCAGTATTTCAGAAGAATTACCAAGTGAGAATTTCTTAAGAATTCATCGTTCTTTTACCATAGCAATCAATAAAATAAAATCTATTGAAGGGAATTCGGTTGAAATTGCAAACAGAAGAATTCCAATTGGAAGAAACTACCTTCAATTTGCCAAACAAAAAATATTAAACAATACAGATTTAACTGATTAATGCCCCCATTCTTATTCTTTTTTTTAAAATGTTCGTCTTCAATATTTGTTAGTATAGCTATTATTTAATGCTACTTATAGAAAATAATTAGAAATAAACATGTTAAATACTATTTTAGAATAAAATTAGTATTCAAAATATAAACCAAACTTATATGTCAACAATTGCATCCCCTTCTTCAACAAAAAACAATACATTAATTCCAATCATCATAATAGCAGGTTTATTCTTCATCTTCGGATTTGTGACTTGGATAAATGGAGCATTAATTCCATTTATGAAAACCATTAATGAATTAACTTCGGCGCAATCATTTTTAGTTGCATCAGCTTCTTATATTTCTTTTGTGGTGATGGCTTTACCAGCTTCCTACATTATCAATAAAATAGGTTATAGAAAAGGAATGTCTTTAGGTTTAATAGTCATGGCCATTGGTGCATTGGTTTTTATCCCTGCAGCAGAAGCTAGAACTTACTGGGTGTTTTTAGCCGGTATTTTTATTCAAGGATTAGGAATGACCTTATTACAAACCGCTTCCAATCCATATATTACCATTTTAGGACCTATTGAAAGTGCTGCAAAACGAATCGCCATTATGGGAATTGCAAATAAAATTGCAGGTGCCTTAGGGTCTATCATTTTTGGAGCGCTCTTATTATCGGGTATTGATGAAGTGAATGCAAAATTAAGTACAGTTTCTATTGAAGAAAAAAATCAACTATTAGATACGATGGCCGATAGTGTGGTTACGCCTTATTTAGTAATGGCAGGTGTTTTAGTTGTATTGGGTCTTTTAATTAGAAAAGCACCACTACCACATGTTGAAGCTGAACCAATCGATGAAACTATGGAAGGTGGCTCTACTAAAACGAGTATTTTTCAATTTCCTCATTTATGGTTGGGTGTATTAACCTTGTTTGTATACGTTGGTGTTGAAGTTATAGCAGGAGATACTATTATTGCTTATGGAATTTCCATTGGAATTCCGGCAGCAGAGGCTAAATCATTTACTGCTTATACCTTAATGGCTATGGTTGCTACTTACGGACTTGGAGTGTTTTTAATTCCTAAATACATAACTCAAGCTTTTGCCTTAAAAGCGAGTGCAGTATTGGGGATTGTTTTTACATTTTGTATTGTGTTTACTACTGGATTTACATCCATTCTTTTTGTGGCAGCGTTGGGTATCGCAAACGCATTGGTTTGGCCAGCCGTTTGGCCTTTAACCTTAAAAGGATTGGGGAAATTTACAAAAACTGCTTCAGCATTGTTAATTATGGCTATCTCAGGTGGTGCTATTATTCCTCCTTTATATGGTGAATTGGTTGATGGAAACAAAGCAGATTTAATTTCACAAGGTATTAATGAAGCTACTGCAACAGCGCAAGCTGCAACTTCTGGTTATTGGATTTTATTACCCTGTTACATCATCATATTATATTATGCCATTGCTGGACATAAATTAGGGTTGAAAAAAGATTAATTTTAAGAGAGATATTTAATGGCTACAAAAAGATTAATGGCTTTAGACATTATGAGAGGTCTTACCATTGCATTAATGATTATGGTTAATACTCCAGGAAGTTGGAGTTATGTTTATCCACCACTTTTACACTCTAAATGGAATGGCTGCACACCAACCGATTTGGTATTTCCGTTTTTCTTATTTATTGTGGGCGTTTCCATGTGGTATGCATTTAAAAAATTTGATCAAGGAATCACAAAAAAGTCACTTTATAAAGTTTTAAAACGTTTTTCTATCATGTTTTTGTTAGGTGTATTCTTAAACGGTTTTCCTTATTTTGATTTTAAAAACCTGCGTTACTTGGGCGTTTTACAACGTATTGCCATTGCATATTCAATAGGCGCTCTTTTATGTATGCAGTTCAACTACAAACAATTATTAATTGCTTTTGGTATGCTTTTAATTGGCTATTGGGGATTGTTATACTTTTCGGTTTCTGAAGGTCCTTATGAATTATCAAGCAATCTTGTTAGAAAAATAGACTTATTCTTATTTGGTGAAAACCATCTATATCATGGCTTAGGAATTCCATTTGATCCAGAGGGACTCATT
>JADWMI010000382.1 GCA_015767395.1 Bacteroidota bacterium
TTATTAATAAAATTAATGTTAGCATGTACTTAACAAAAGAAAAAAAAGCAGAAATTTTTGCTAAACACGGTGAATCAGCTACAGATACTGGTTCTTCAGAAGGACAAATTGCCTTATTTACTTTCAGAATTAACCACTTAACAGAACACTTAAAAGGAAATCGTAAAGATTTCAATACAGAGCGTTCATTAGTAAAGTTGGTTGGTAAAAGAAGAAACTTACTAGATTATCTAATTAAATCGGACATCGTAAGATACCGTGAGATAATTAAAGAATTAGGAATAAGAAAATAATTAAGAAAAGAGGCAAATATTGCCTCTTTTTTTTAATTCATTCTAATTTCAAAGAAAGCATACATTAAACTTTTCATTGGTAAACACAACACAACAACAACCAATTGTTTAATTAAATTTTAAAAAATTATTTATGATACCGAAGGTACATACACAAATTATTGATTTAGGAGATGGAAGAACCATTTCTTTAGAAACAGGAAAATTAGCAAAACAAGCGCATGGTTCGGTTGTTGTTCAAATGGGTAACGCAATGTTATTATGTACTGTAGTTTCTAACTACAAACAAAGTGATGTTGACTTTTTACCTTTAACAGTAGATTATAGAGAGAAATTTGCTGCTGCTGGTAAATATCCTGGTGGTTTCTTTAAAAGAGAAGCAAGGCCTAGTGATGCTGAAGTATTAACAATGCGTTTAGTGGATCGTGTATTACGTCCATTATTCCCTAAAGATTACCACGCAGAAACACAAGTTATGATTCAATTAATGTCTCATGATGAAAATGTTATGCCTGATGCTTTAGCTGGATTAGCTGCTTCTGCTGCTATTCAGTTAAGTGATCTTCCATTTGAAACACCAATTTCTGAAGTTCGTGTTGCAAGAATAAATGGTGAGTTTGTAATCAACCCAAATCGTTTACAATTAGCAGATGCTGATATAGACATGACAATTGGAGCTTCTGCTGATTCTGTAATGATGGTAGAAGGTGAAATGGATGAGTGTAGCGAAGAAGAAATGGCAGAGGCTATTAAATTTGGACATGAAGCTATAAAAATTCAATGTGCTGCTCAAGTTGCATTGGCTGAATCTTTTGGTAAAAAAGAAACTCGCGAATACGCTACTGCAGAAGAAAATGAAGAATTAGAAGTTAGAATCAATGAGTTAACATATCAAAAATGTTATGACATTGCTAAAAAAGGAACTTCTAAAGTAGAAAGAACTGAAGCTTTCAAATTGGTAAAAGAAGAGTTAAAAGCTTCATTTACAGAAGAAGAATTAGCTGAATACGGAGATTTAGTAAGTAAATATTATAACAAATCACAAAAGAACGCAGTTCGTGAATTAACGTTGGCTGAAGGTTTACGTTTAGATGGTCGTATAACTACTGAAATTAGACCTATCTGGTCTGAAGTAGATTACTTACCTTCTACGCACGGTTCAGCTATCTTTACAAGAGGAGAAACGCAAGCATTGGCTACAGTAACTCTTGGAACTTCTAGAGATGCTAATATTATTGATTCACCAACAAATGAAGGTGAAGAAAGATTTTATTTACACTACAATTTCCCTCCTTTTTGTACAGGTGAAGCAAGACCTTTAAGAGGAACTTCACGTAGAGAAGTTGGACACGGAAACTTAGCACAACGTGCTTTAAAAGGAATGGTTCCTGATAATTGCCCTTATACTGTAAGAATTGTATCTGAAGTATTAGAATCTAACGGTTCTTCTTCAATGGCTACAGTTTGTGCTGGTACAATGGCTTTAATGGATGCTGGTGTTCAAATGACAAAACCTGTTTCAGGTATTGCTATGGGATTAATTTCTGATGGTGATCGTTATGCTGTATTAAGTGATATTTTAGGTGATGAAGATCATTTAGGTGATATGGACTTTAAAGTAACTGGAACTACTGATGGTATTACTGCTTGTCAGATGGATATTAAAGTAAAAGGATTGTCATACGAAATTTTAGTGAGTGCATTAAAACAAGCTCGTGATGGGCGTTTACACATTTTAGGAAAAATCAATGAGACTATTTCAGCTCCAAATGCTGATGTAAAATCACATTCTCCAAAAATGATTTCAAGAAGAATTCCTAATGAATTTATTGGTGCATTAATTGGACCTGGAGGAAAAGTAATTCAAGAAATGCAAAAAGAATCTGGATGTACCATTGTTATTAATGAAGACCCAGTAACTGAAGAAGGAATTGTTGAAATTTTAGGAACCAATCAAGATGGGATTGATGCTGTATTAGCAAAAATTGACTCTTTAATGTTTAAGCCTGCTGTTGGTAGCGTTTACGAAGTTAAAGTAATTAAAATGCTTGACTTTGGTGCTGTTGTTGAATATGTTGAAGCGCCAGGAAATGAAGTTTTATTACACATTTCTGAATTGGCTTGGGAACGTACAAACGACGTAAAGGACGTTGTAAATATGGGTGATGTTTTTGATGTAAAATACTTCGGAAAAGATCCAAAAACACGTAAAGACAAAGTTTCTAAAAAAGCTTTGATGCCAAAACCTGAAGGATTTGTAGAAAGACCTCCAAGAGATAATAACCGTGGAAGAGATAACCGTGGTGGTGACAGAGATAGAAAACCAAGATCTAGAGATTAATTCTCGAAAATTATATTTTTTTGTAAAAACTCCTCATTTTGAGGAGTTTTTATGTTAAAAAACGTTAATTATTAAGAAAAGATAACTTTTTTGTAACATATCTTGAAATACAACGTATACTATAATGTACACCTTATTATAAAAATAATTTTTTTAGCTACGA
>JADWMI010000383.1 GCA_015767395.1 Bacteroidota bacterium
TCCACAATTGCCCGTCAATGCTTCCGTAACAAAAATCAACATCTCCTTTTTTTAAATTTCCCATCGAAAACCGAGGAGGAGGCAAAGTGCCAACAATTAGTTTATTGGCATTTGCTGGAATATATGGATTGTAAGGGTGTTTATGAATAAACATTGAAATTTTGGTTTCGTTATTTTATGGTTAAATCTACTAATAAATAAAACAATATTTAATTGAACTGAAAAATACTACGTAAATTTGATGCTTATTAAAAATGAATGTTAAAAAGATTAAATCGGTTTTTTAAAAGTTTAGATTTCCTAAAAGGAATAGTAATGGCGATCGCAATGCTTGTTCCTGTTTTTTTTAGTAAATATTATTTAAATGATATTAATATTGGATTTAGTATGGCGCTTGGTGTGTTGTTTTGTTCACCGACAGATGTTCCCGGAAGTAATAAGCATGTTTTTTTCGGAATATTAATTGCTTCTTTTTTATCTTTCAGTCTAACATTGTTATTTGGGTCTGTAGCCAATAACATTTGGTTGTTGATTCCGGTGTTGGGGATTTCAGTTTTCATCATTTCCTATATTTCCGTTTTTGGATTTAGAGCTTCTTTAATTTCATTTGTTGGTTTATTGGCTATTGTTTTAAGTTTTACGAACGACTATTCTGAAGTTAATTTATTACAACATGCATCGTTAATAGCATTAGGTGGCCTGTGGTATTTGGTCCTTACTTATTTAAAAATACTAGTGTTTCCTAAATTTCAAACCGATCAGTTATTTGTTAAAGTACTAGAAAAAACTTCAGAGTACTTAAAAATACGCGCTGATTTGTTGGTTTGTACTACCAATCGTGATGCATTAAATAAAAAGTTATTTGATCTTCAGTTTGAAATTAATGATTTACATGAGACCTTAAGAGAAATTATTTTATCAACCAGAAATAAATCTGGTTTTTCAAATAAAATAAGAAGACAGCAATTGCTGTTTTCTGAATTGGTTGATATTTTGGAATTGGCCATATCAAACCCCGTAGATTACGAAAAATTTGATATTGTATTTGAAAAAGCAAAGGGTTCAGCGTTTCAGAAATTAATTGTGGAAATGGCAAATCAGTTGGTTCATATTTCAAAGGTTATTAGAAAAGAAGAACGTTTAAAAGTCAATGATAAAATACCTGAGATTTTAAAAGGTATTGCCACGAACATTGATTTGTATAGAATTTTGATTGGAATGCCCAAAGCAAGGGTTGATACTATCATGTTGTTGAATTTTAAAAATTATCAGGAGAAACAAGCTCAAAATATTATTTCTATTGAAAGGGTTTTAAATAATTATACAAAAAGGGATAAAATTTTAAGCCAAAAAGAAGCTGATAGATTTATAACGCCACAAGATTATGATTTAAAAAAATTGACACAAAATTTAAGTTTTAAGTCACCACTATTTAAGCATTCACTGCGTTTGTCCATCATTGTATTAATTGGCTTTTTGCTAGGGAATATGTTTTCTATGCAAAATCCGTATTGGATTTTGATTACCATAATTGTTATTATGCGTCCCAGTTTTGGCTTAACAAAAACGCGATCAATTCATAGGGTTATTGGGACTTTAATTGGTGCGTCGATTGCTGTTGCTATTATATTTATGACCCAAAACACCTTTTTTTATGGAGTAATTGCAGTAATTTCATTGCCATTGGCATTTTCTTTTTTACAGTTGAATTACAGAAATGCGGCAATTTTTATTACGCTGCATGTATTATTTATTTATGCAATATTTGAACCCAATATATTATCAGTGGTTCAGTTTAGAATTATAGATACCTTAATAGGTGCAACTTTGGCATTTACGGCAACTTATATTTTATTTCCTTCATGGCAAGCCCAAAATATCCATGAAAATTTTAGTAAGGCTATGAAATCTAATTTGAGTTTTTTGAATGAGATTGCATTGTTTTATCATGAAAAAGGAACAGTTTCAACGAAATACAAATTGCATAGGAAAGAGGCGTTTTTGGCAATTGGCGATTTAAATGCTGCTTTTCAACGATTGAATCAAGATCCAAAATCTAAACAATCAGAGCTTTCAACCATTTATGAAATGACAGTCTTTAACAACACATTTCTTTCATCGCTCACTTCACTTGGAACCTTTATTAGAAATAATAAAACTTCTGAGGCACCTTTAGAATTTGATGTGTATATAGAAAACATTGGTTCAAATCTGCAGAAAGCAGTTAACATTTTGGAGAATAAAAAAAATAAATACGAAATTTCCAATTTGTCTATTGAAGATGCCGAAGATACCTATGAAAAGGTTTTTAGTGAGCTTTCTGATAAAAGAGATGAAGAAATAGCTTTAGGAGAAGAACATTCTTTAATCACTGGTTCTCAGTTAAAAGAAGTCCTATTGGTGTCTGAACAGTTGAAATGGTTGAATAAACTATCGGAAAAATTACTTTCTTCAAGTGAAAAATATAAATCAAATAATAAATCTGTTTTATAATTAATTTTCTATAGTTCTAAAATTAAAAAGTCTTCATAGAATTATGAAGACTTTTTAATATAGATGAATTTTAGTTATTCCTTATTTTGTAAATGCATCATTAATCCTGT
Organism: Bacteroidota bacterium; assembly: GCA_015767395.1. The sequence continues at coordinate 2,604 of JADWMI010000383.1, forward strand.
AAAATCACCGAAAGTTTGCTGGTAAATAATTTTACCGTCTTTGTCAAAGTCAAACGATTCATACATCTTTAGTATACCTGATTTTGCTTCAGTACTATCAGTAGCTGTCTTGGTTATTTCCCAGTTGGAATAGTAGCGTACAGAACCATCAGCTAATTTGGTGTCAGCGTCAACTCCTGGTAAAAGAACTATTG
>JADWMI010000384.1 GCA_015767395.1 Bacteroidota bacterium
TTTTTTTATTTAGATTTTGAACCTGAAAATTGATGCTCATTTATTTTAAATAGCACATTAAAAGTGGTTAAACTTCCATATATACGGGTAATGTATTGTTGCAAATCTACCTTGTCTTGATCGTCTAATTTACTTGCATTTATTTTTTGTTCCATGACTCTTACTCTATCACGAACCATTACAATTTTATGAAAGAAAGTATCAATAGGAATTTCTTTACTTGCCAAATTGCTGTCTTTGGGTTCTAAAACCAATTTCCCACCTTTCCAGCGGTCTCCGATTGGAATGATTTCAGAAATATCAGACCATTGTTTTAGCATATTGCGTAAGGTAGATTCAACTTCGTAAAAACTTATCGTATCGACTTCGTCTTCAACAGCATCTATAACTTCAAATTCACTATTTAAATCAATGGTTTCCAAACCGTTTTCAATAAAGGTTACCCAATAGTGTTTTGAGGTTACATTGGTAACCACACCCAAGCCATATTCTGGGTGTTTAATGCGAGATCCTATTCCTAATAGTTTCATAATCAATTAATTAAGTTAGTATATAAATTCCAATAATGTTTAAAATAAAATAAACTGTGATGTTCATTGCTCCGGGATAATCTTTTGCCAGGCGTTGACCAAATAAGAACATTAACAATGTAATTGCCGATAATTCTAAACCTATAATTGCAATGGTTATTGAATTTTCAGAAACTAAATAATAAAGGCCCACACTTAATAGAAACAACACACCTATTTCGAAAACAACAATTTTTAATAATAACAGCGGGATCATTTTTAAAAGGATGGTTTCTTTAAAATGATTTTTATAATAAGCAATGGTTCCTTTCCAATCACCTAATTTTTCTAAAACCGACATGAAATAAGTAATGATAAAAAAGAGCAGTAGTAAAATTTCAGCCGAATGTTTGTTGAAAATATTCATATTTATGCTTGTTCTTTACTGTGTAAAAGACGGGTGAGTTTGATCGATAAATCGAGTAAAATTATTTTTGGGTTTCCGTTTCGTTCAATGTGGTAAATGGCATCATTTAACTCATTATTAATATCTAAAATATTACCACTATGAATAAAGGGTGCAAATTTTTCTATATTAAATCCAGGCGATTTTGGTTCTAAAAAAACCAATTCATCTGCACTGTAATTTAGCAGCATTGCTTGTCTAAAAAATTGCAGGCAATAGTTTAAAAATCGTTTTTGAGTTTCTCTTCCACTTTTAGCGATGGTTTCGCTCCAGGAAATTAATTCCTGAATAATTGCAGCATTTCCTTTAGCTTTAAAAGCGGCTCTTACCCATACAATAAACCATTTTTCAAATTGCTCATCTGAATTGTCGTTGTGCAATAAATGCAATGCCTTGTTGTAATTACCATCGGCTTGATGCGCAATTTGTTCTGCTATTGGCGTATCTGTTCCTTCTTTTTCAATTAAACCTTTTGCAATATCTGCTTCGGATAATATTGGAAATTGTAATATTTGACAACGAGATTTTATGGTCGTAATAATATTTTCCTCATTTTCGGTAACCAATAAAAACACTGTTTTTTCTGGTGGCTCTTCAAGTAATTTAAGCAATTTATTGGCCGCTGAAATGTTCATTTTTTCAGCCATCCAAATAATCATTATTTTATATCCACCTTCGTAACTTTTCAATTTCAAAGCTTTCACAATTTCTTCAGCTTCATCAACACCTATTTGCCCTTGTTTGTTTTCAATGCCTATTGATTGCAGCCATTCAAACAAATTACCATAAGGTCTTTCTGCAATAAAACGCCTCCAATCTTCTAAAAAGTTATTACTTACAGGCTTACTTTTTACAGCATCATTGGTAGCAACAGGAAAGGCAAAATGCAAATCGGGATGCATTAATTTTGAACATTTTAAATTACTTGCTTCTTTATCGTTGCTCATACTCCCTAAAATGTATTGGGCATAAGCAATTGCCATAGGTAAAACCCCAGAGCCTTCATCGCCAACAAATAATTGCGCATGAGAAATTCGACCATTATCGGTCGATTTTATTAGGTGATTCTTTAGGTGTTCTTGTCCTAAAATGTCTGAAAAATTCATAAAAACAAATATAAAACAAATTTTCAGTCTTTGATTACTTTGATTGTGCCTAAAACAAGGAATGGTATGAAGTGTTTTGGATGTTATGTTTCTATAAATTATGATGTGTTTAATCAATTAACAGTCTTCATTTTAGCATTTGTAATGCCCCTATTTTTGTCAAAAAATTCAAAATGAAATCGCTTTCGTAAAAAACGATGTAGGTTCAAGTAAATTGAATTATATTTGTGCAACTAATAATTATTATAATGAAAACGATACAAGACATAGATTTTAAGGATAAAAAGGCATTAATACGTGTAGATTTTAATGTTCCTTTAGATGAAAATTTTAATGTGACTGATGCAACTAGAATCGAAGCTGCAAAACCTACGATTATCAAAATTTTAGAAGATGGTGGTGCTGTTGTATTAATGTCTCACTTAGGAAGACCTAAAGGAGTAGAAGAAAAATATTCATTGAAACACATTGTAGATAAAGTTTCAGAGATTATTGGAGTACAAGTTAGATTTGCTTCAGATTGTGTTGGTAAAATTGCTGAAAAGGCTGTTGTTGACTTAAATATGGGCGAAATTTTAATATTAGAAAACTTACGTTTTCATGCTGAAGAAACAAAAGGAGATGAGGCGTTTGCTGAAAAACTTTCAAAATTAGGAGACGTATATGTAAACGATGCATTTGGTACAGCGCATAGAGCA
>JADWMI010000385.1 GCA_015767395.1 Bacteroidota bacterium
TAGAAGTAAATTGGTTGTCTAAAAAGTATGAAACTGTATTGGATTTATTGAAATCCGCTAAAAAGGAAAACGCTAAAAAAATAGTTGTGTTGCGGTCTGTTTTTGAAGTGATACCAAAACGGTTTTGGATGAAATTGGTTGTTCTGGCTAAAATTTCGGAAACGGATCAATGGGCACAATTAAACAATAAACAATTGGAGAATTTAGCAGCTTGTTTAACGAGGTGCAAATTTAAAGTAAATGGTAAAAGTACTTTTAAAGATGAGTTTGTTACCGCTGGTGGAATAGATTTAAAAGAAATTAATTTCAAACGCTTTGAAAGTAAAATCCATCCGAATTTATTTTTTGCCGGTGAAGTGCTAAATATTGATGCAATTACTGGTGGTTTTAACTTTCAGAATGCTTGGACCGGCGGTTGGATTGTAGCCAATGCTGTTTCAAATTCATAAATAGATGATTATACGATATAAACGAAGGTATTTAAGATGGAATCTAGTTTTTGGATTGTTTTGGTTGATTCTAGGCGTAATATCTATTCCAAATAATTCAGAAAACTATTTGAACTATGGCTATTTAATTGCAGCACTCTTTTATATAGGGAATTACATACTTAAAAGTAATAATCAATATTTGACTATTGATAGTGAAACGATTACTATAAATAATTTATTTCCAAAAAAAGTCAATTTGAACGATTTGATACTGATTAAAAAAAGTAAAAAAATTTATATTTTGAAAACTGAAATAAGTGAATTAAGAATTAATACGAGCTTAATCGAAAAAAATGCTCTAAAAGATTTGCAAGCAATAATGAAAAATCTGAAGGTGAATAATAATTAAGCCAATTGTCCTCTATGAGGTTTTAAAGCATCTCTGTATATTTTCATGTCAACTTCGTCAACTGTTATAAAGGCAATGCTGTGCATTTCAGAAATTGCGGAAAAATCTATGTCATAAAAATGCAGTTTCTCTATAGCAGCAAACTCCTTTAAATGAATGCAATGGTGTTCAGCAATTTTTTGAGAAGTTGATCCTTTAAAATCCCAAATAAGTTTTAATTTTCTGTTAATCATTTGAGTGTTATTTATGACTTATATAAATAAGTAAATCACCACTGTTTAATGAGATTTGAACTTCGTTATCGGTAGCTTTATTTCGGGTTCCTATACGTTCTCCAAAAGTTAATGTTTCATTTAGGAGTGGATATAACAAACCTTTTGTGATAATTCCGGATGCAATTGGAAGTGGTATTAGGGAAACGTTCTTGCCAATTATGTTTGGTATTTGAATACTTTCTTCAATGAAGAAATATTTGCCAAAATCATCAAAAAATGTAATTTTCAATCCAACTTTCCATTGCAAAGCCGTACTAATATTTCCTAAAAAATGATCGTGCTCTTTTCCACTCCCTCCATAAACATCAATGTGGTAAAAGCCGCGATGTTTTAAAATTTGCAGGGCTTTTTCAAAATCGGTATAATCTTGATTGGGTGTATTTACAACTTCAACAGTGGTTGGGATTGTATCAATTGAATCGAAATCCCCAGTTACTAAATCAGGAATAATTTTATGTTTTTCAAAATGATTGTAAGCACCGTCTATGGCACAAACAATATCGTATGGAGTTAAATCAGGAAAAACTGATGGTTCAGATCCGTTTAATAATACAAATGCTCTTTTTAATTTCATTTTGACAAATTTAATTAAAAGGAGCAATTAATTGCTTTTATTTGAGGTAGATAATAGATTATTTTTTTACTTGTATCGCTTCCATTCTTTTTTTATGCGTGTCACTGCCGCTTAGTTCAAAAGCTATTTTTATATTTTTCAGCGCATTTGAATAATCTTCTACAGATTCATAATATTCAGCTAAAGAATCAAAGGAGTTGGCGCTTTTTGGATAGTATTTAACACCCATTTCAAAAAATAGTTTGGCCTTTTTGTTATCACCCATTTGCATATTCATATAACCATAACCTGTAAAAAGTTCTTCAATCATTGGGGGAAATGCATAGCCAAAATTTTCAGTGTATATTTTCTCCTGTTCATTTAGAAGTTTTTCCAACTCATCAACAGTTGTTTCAGGGTTGTTATATTTTGGCGGATGTTGAAATTGAAACCAGTTAAAAAGAAAAACCATTCCGTCCATCATAGAAGGTAAAGGAACCGTACCATGCAAATCTTCAGGATACACTTTCCAAGAAAAATTTAACCCATTTTGTTTTTGAGCTGCTGCAAAATTTGAAAACTCAACAATAGAACGACCAAACAAGCTAAATTCTGAAGTGTCTTCCATAATATTATTAATGGTTACTTTTTCATCCCACATATGTAACTGTTCTGCTGCAAGTGAAACAAAAAGCGATTTTCCTTTAAAATTTTCGGTTTGTAATTTTTCTTTAGCTTCAAGTAATAGTTTTTGATTGTCCCAATCTAAACTAGGATCAATGGCAATGTAATTATTAAATAAATGAGTATGATTGATTAACATATTGATGGTGAATAACCCAGCGTAAGAATGACCAATTAAGGTTCTATAAGGTGCAGTGCGATATTTAGAATCAATAAATGGGATTAGTTCTTTTTCAATAAACTGCGTAAAGTTGTCAGCGCCTCCAGTATCTTGATCCATTTCTGCACCACGCCTCATTTTAATTTGAGAAGTTGTTAAATCTCTGGTTCTATTTGTGTTGTTTGAAATTCCGATAAGAATCATATCGGGTAAATAATGACCTAAATAATTGTCATACACCATTTCTAAATTATTTTGCAAGGAAA
>JADWMI010000386.1 GCA_015767395.1 Bacteroidota bacterium
AAAAACTGTTTGGGTATCGTATATAATTAAGAATCAAATTGACATTGATGTTTCTTTTTTTAAATTTGCTCAAAATTATTTCGGCCAGTGATGATTAAACTGGTTGCAAAAACAAATACAATATAAAACATTATAAATGAGTACTACATTATTTGACAAAGTTTGGGATTCACACGTGGTTAAATCTGTTCAAGATGGACCAGATGTGCTATTTATTGATAGGCATTTAATACACGAAGTTACAAGTCCCGTAGCTTTTTTAGGATTAAAAAGTAGAAATAATTCAGTGTTATTTTCTGAAAAAACTTTTGCTACTGCCGATCATAATACACCAACTATAAATCAGCATCTACCTGTTGAAGATCCATTATCGGCAAATCAACTAAAAGCCTTAGAAGAGAATTCAGCCGAATGGGGAATTTCACACTGGGGATTGGGTCACCAACAAAACGGAATTGTACACGTAGTAGGTCCGGAATACGGAATTACATTGCCAGGAGCAACTATTGTTTGTGGTGATTCTCATACATCAACGCATGGTGCATTTGGCGCTATTGCCTTTGGTATTGGAACATCTGAAGTAGAGATGGTTCTTACATCGCAATGTATTATGCAGCCAAAACCTAAAAAAATGCGTATCAACGTAAATGGTGAATTAGGATTGGGTGTAACACCAAAAGATGTCGCTTTATTTATTATTTCTAAATTAACAACATCAGGTGCAACTGGTTATTTTGTAGAATATGCAGGTGATGTATTCAGAAATATGACCATGGAAGGTCGTATGACTGTTTGTAATTTAAGTATAGAAATGGGTGCTCGTGGAGGAATGATTGCTCCAGATGAGAAAACTTTTGAATATGTAAAAGGAAGACAATTTGCACCAAAGGGAGCAGGTTGGGATAAAGCAATGAAATATTGGGAAACTTTAACTACTGATGAAGATGCTGTTTTTGATAAAGAATTAACTTTTAGTTCAAGTGAAATTGAACCAATGATCACTTATGGTACGAACCCAGGAATGGGAACCGGTATCTCACAAAACATTCCAAATGCTGAAGAAGTTGAAGGTGGGGTAGCTACTTATAAGAAATCTTTGAACTATATGGGTTTTAATGAAGGTGAAACAATGATTGGGAAGCCAGTTGATTATGTTTTTATTGGAAGTTGTACCAACGGAAGAATTGAAGATTTTAGAGCATTTGCATCTATTGTTAAAGGAAGAAAAAAAGCTGAGAATATTACAGCTTGGTTGGTTCCGGGATCTCATATTGTTGAAGCTAAAATAAAAGAAGAAGGTTTGTTAGCTATATTTAATGAAGCTGGTTTTGTATTGCGTGAGCCAGGATGTTCGGCTTGTTTAGCAATGAATGATGATAAAGTTCCTGCAGGTAAAGTTGCAGTAAGTACTTCAAATAGAAACTTTGAAGGTCGTCAAGGTCCAGGTTCAAAAACATTGTTGGCTAGTCCATTAGTGGCAGCTGCAACAGCGGTAACTGGAGTTGTAACAGACCCTAGAACGTTATTATAAATTAAAAAAAATAAAGGTTTTTGTTGAAGGTAATTAATTGTTTAATACCAACAACTATCAACCAAAAACCAACAACTATCATGGCATACGATAAATTTAAAATATTAAAAAGTACGGCGGTTCCATTACCAATTGAAAATGTAGATACCGATCAAATTATTCCAGCTCGATTCTTAAAAGCAACTGAGCGTAAGGGATTTGGAGATAATCTTTTTAGAGATTGGAGATACAATCCAGACAATACACCAAAAGAACAATTTGTATTTAACAATCCAATTTATAAAGGAAAAATATTAGTTGGAGGTAGAAATTTTGGATCAGGTTCGTCAAGAGAACATGCAGCTTGGGCTGTATATGATTACGGATTTAGATGTGTGGTTTCTAGTTTTTTTGCTGATATTTTTAGAGGTAATTGTTTAAATATTGGTGTGCTTCCAGTTCAGGTAAGTGCAGCGTTTTTGGATAAAATACTTAAAGCTATTGAAGCAAATCCAGCTACTGAAATCGAAATTGATTTACCAAAACAAACCATTACAATCCTAGAGACTGGTGAGCAAGAGTCATTTGAGATAAATGGTTATAAAAAAGACAATATGGTCAATGGTTTTGATGATATAGACTTTTTAACAAAAATGAAAGATGAAATCAAGTCTTTTGCTGAAACAAGACCATTTTAGAAATCGAAAGTTAAAAGTAGAAAACTAAAAGTTGAGAGCAAAAAAAACATGAACAACCAAATGATAATCAACAAGCAAAGTTAGCATGCAAAAAAGAAAAATTGAAATAATGGATACTACGCTCCGAGATGGTGAACAAACCTCAGGAGTCTCATTTCCTTCAGTTGAAAAATTAACGATAGCAAAATTACTGCTTGAAGAATTAAATGTTGATAGAATAGAAGTAGCTTCCGCCAGAGTTTCTGAGGGTGAATTTCAAGGCGTAAAAGGAATTACAGATTGGGCAAAAGAAACTGGTTACATTGATAAGGTTGAAATTCTTACGTTTGTTGATGGAGGAAGATCGATCGATTGGATGATAAATGCAGGGGCGAAAGTTCAAAATTTATTAACCAAAGGATCTTTAAATCACTTAACCCATCAGTTAAAAAAAACACCAGAACAACATTTTTCCGAAATAAAGGAAGTGATTGATTTGGCTCAAAAAGCGGGTATTGCAACCAATGTTTATTTAGAAGATTGGAGTAATGGAATGCGAAAATCGCCTGAATATGTTTTTCAGTTC
>JADWMI010000387.1 GCA_015767395.1 Bacteroidota bacterium
CATCATTGTTGTGAAGTTCTTCAATTGTCAAGTTTTTTTCAGCTCTTCGCATATGATCCAACCCAACAAACTGATTCATTTGGTACACTTTATCCTCCAATGTCATTCTAGCCATTAAATCTTCAACACGTTTTTCAACAGGTTGTGATGTTTCCATATAAAGTGGAATTTCATCATTTAATGCAGCATCTTCTGACTTTTGGTCACAAGAAAATAAGGTGAATAAGCATAAACCAAGTACTAAATATTTAATAATTTTTCTATTCATTTTTTTAGTTGGTCTATTTATCGCCATCTACAAGTGCGTTTTTAATGGCAAAATAAGCAGGTTTTGGTTTCATATTTTCATCGTATAAAAAGCGATGCGTATTCAATCCATCATCAAGGTCAGAAATCCCCCATGAATTAAAGGTTACCAAACCTGTTTTACTTTTTTCTAATAAAACAGTTAATATTTTTGTGTAGGCATCGGCCTGTTTTTTGTAATTTTCTGGTGTATTCTCACCCGTTTTTAAATGATAATCAAATTCTGTGATATGAAAATCCAAATCGTTGGCATGTGCCCAATCTATTAATTCCCCTAGATATTTTAAGTTTTTAGAATCTTCAACCACCCTAGAAGCTGGTTTTAAATGACCTTGCCAGCCTAAGCCATCAATTTTATAGCCTTTTGCTCTTAAATACAATATTGTTTCTTTAACTTTTTCCCACATTACAGGTTCCATACCACCGTGTTGATTAAAAACCTGACTGATGTTTGGGGCGTATTTATTTGATATGTCGAATGATTTTAAAATATAATTTGGAATGCCATCTTTATTATAGCCCATTTTAACCCAAGGGTTTTCCCATTGTTTTACACCGGGCTTGTCTTTAAACCAATCACCGTCCCTTTCAATAGTTTCATTAACAACGTCCATCCATTTTATGGTTTTAACATTGTTAATTCTTTTACATAAAGCAGTCATATATTCCGTCATATTCTTTTCCAGCTCTTCAGCTGTTCTTGAATCTGTTTTAGCCCATCTTGAAGCTTGCGGACTAACCGGAGAATGAAAGCGTAAATCGATATTGTTTTTTTCTCCAAAAGCAATAAATTCATCTACCTTTTCCCAATCCCAAATAGTTGGTTCTGGATGTACTCTTGATTGCTTGGCAAAATTTCGAGAAGTAGCATAATTAAAATCTTTTAAAAATAATTTTTCAACTTCAGTATTAAATTGTGTTTTACCAATAGTTGCTCCAATCATTACATTGTTTGAAGGAAATTTATCTTTTACAATTTCTTTTATTGGCTTGTCACTTACTTTAACTTTGGTAGTCGTTTTTTGTAAAGTTTTATTTCGTTCAGTGGCAAAGTATATTTTTGAATACGCTATTAAATCTTGCTGAATTCTTTCATATCTAGGGTCGTTAATATGATTTTCAGTCTCTAAAGGATCGTTTTCATAGTCATACAACTCCTCTGCAATAATATCTTTTTCCGTAATTTCATCAATACTTTTTTTGCCTTTAACCCACACAGTATATCTAAATTTAGCTGTTCTAAAACTGTAGCCCATATCTTTCCCTCTTGGCCATTGACTAACGGCATAGTTTTTTACAGATTTTGATTGGGCATTAATTAGTGGAAGTAAACTTTTACCATCTAAATTTTCAGGAACTTCCAGGCCTGACATTTCACATAAAGTTGGGAAAAGATCTACAAATTCTGTTGGTGAAGAAATATTGATAGGTTTGTTTATATATGGAGAATAAACAATTAAGGGAGAACGTGTTGCCTGTTCAAAATTAGAATGCTTGTTCCACATACTATGGTCTCCTAAATGCCATCCGTGATCACCCCAAACTACAATAATGGTATTTTTATCTAAGCCTTTTTGCTTTAGCTTGGCCATTATTTTACCAATTTGAGTGTCAACAAAGCTCACACAAGCATAATAACCATGAATTAATTCTCTTTGGGTATCAGCATCTAATGTCAATAAGTTTTCATCACTAAGGGTATATTCAATATTTCCAGGATCCTTATAACTTCGTAATTCACTTGAATTATGATATGCTAAATCTGGACCGTTTTTAGATTTTTTTTGAAATGTCGCGATTTTAAAATCGGCTCTTTTGTATAAGTCCCAGTATTTTTGAGAGGCAACAAAGGGTAAGTGAGGTCTTTTAAAACCAACTGCTAAAAAGAAAGGCTTTGATTGATCTTTAGTCACATCATCTAATAAGGTCATTGCGTGTTCAGCAATAGCTCCATCTGTGTAAGCTTCATCAGGTGCATTACTGGTTTCAAAAGGCGGTTTATAATTGTCAGCAATATATTTGTAACTATTTTTAATTCCTTTTGCTTTTGCTTCCTTTTCAAGGATCGCAATTTTATTTTTTATTTCTTCATTTTGATAATAACCTAGAGCAGGCTTCCCATATTTTTCTGGATAAGGGATTTCATGTTCTTTAACATATGGAACACTCCATGATGGTTTGTCTAAGAATTCGTCTACACATCTAGGGTCATAAATTTTCCCTGTTCCTGCAGTAATATATCCATTTTCTTTGAAGTATTGTGGAATGGATACAATATCGGGATTCATATCCCTCATTTTTGTTTTTAAATCTCTAACTTTTGTATAATCAGGGCGTTTTCCAGTCATTAAACTAGCTCTAGTAGGGCCGCAAACTGCTTGTTGCGTATGATTGTTTAAAAACACCGTTCCATTTTGAGCGATGTTGTCTAAGTTTGGAGTAATGGCTAAATGATCACCA
>JADWMI010000388.1 GCA_015767395.1 Bacteroidota bacterium
TAACCAGTTGGAGCCAGTTGCTTAAGTTACCAACTGGCTATGATAACAATACATTACTTCAAATATTCTTTAATTTTAATGCTGTTTGTTGTTTTTAACCAGTTGGAGCCAGTTGCTTAAGTTACCAACTGGCTATGATAACAATACATTACTTCAAATATTCTTTAATTTTAATGCTGTTTGTTGTTTTTAACCAGTTGGAACCAGTTTGTTCAGTTACCAACTGGCTATGATATTGGTTTTTTTGTGACAATACGTTGCAACTATGGTGATTGATATTTATTTACAGTTAAACGTATTTTTAAACAAATAATCTAAGGCGTCTTTATCTGTAAATATTTGCAAACTCTTTTTCTTAGATTTAATTACATAGGGTTTTTCAATATCATCGGTTAATAATTCAACCTTTTCTGAGAAATATTCTTGTAATTCGATTTTGAATGCTAATTTCCTTTGATCATGCTGCCTGTTTTGTGCCGGCTCATAATGTTTTAGTATAGTTAGACTTATATCATGTTCCAAATCCAAATAATTTAAAAATTTAGCATCATTGTTATCAATTAGTTTCATTTCAAATAGAGCATCATACAGACTTGTAATATGTTCTGTTTTAGCCACTTTAAAACCTTGAATCTTTTTATGAGCATATACAAATACTTCAAATGATTTAAATATATCTTGATGTTTTTGATACAACTTTTTAAGTTGTCCTAAATCGGTAAAATGTATATCCTCTTCAAAATGATATCGACCGTTTAAACTGACCAGAATCTTTAGACTGGCTTCAAAAGTTATAAATTCTTCGGTATCAGAATCATTTTTAAATTCCTCAGTATTAAAATAAGGTTCTTTTCCATTTAGAAATTGCAGTATGTTTTCTGTTGTTGAGAGCTGTTGCGTTTGTCCATTTTGCCTTCCTTTAAGAAGGTCAAAGCGATTCATATTCTTTACTTGTTCTAAACCATTATCATCTTTTTCTTTTTTTACAAAATTGGTATCTAATACTTTTATTTTCTTATATAATTTATTAAACAATTTTAATGCAATTTTTTGTTGCTCTTTGTTACCTAAACCATAAATAAGGTCATTAAAATCGCTAAAAAACTGTAAGAACTGTTGGTCTATATTTCTGGATAATAGCTCTTTTAAATAATCATAAAAAGCATTGGCTACTTCTAGCGTTGGTTTTAAATTAATTTTTGGATTATCTATTTTAACGTTGGTTTGCGTTGCTGTTATATCTATTGAATATGAATTTGAAATATAAAACAACTCATTTTTAAGCATAAAGTCTAATTGCTCCTTTAGTGAAAGTTGATTTAATTCATTACTTTTTAAAATGCCAAGATACTTTTTCATAAGCTTTATAGGGTTCTATTCTTAATTCATTATGAATTAAGGAGATCTGAATAATCTTTTGGAAGTTCTGCATCAATATCTCTAAGGTATTGTTCCAAGGCTATCATAGTTGCATGACCTGTTATTAACATCAATCTGCTTTTTGCTTCAAATTGTGTATATTTTTTTCTTAGTTCTTGATATAGTTTGGTAATAAAAGTATGTCTGAAACTATACATGCCATAATTAACATCCAATCCAAAATGGTCTTTAACCTCTTTAAAGCGTTTGGAGAAGTGGTCTCTTCTATTGGTATCATTTGCTTCCCAATCTCCTCCTATCTTTTCTGGGGTAAACAAAAACGACTTTTTACTTAGATCTGATAAGTCTGGAATTTCTTTTAATAAATGGTCTGGTATAATTTTAATTTTTACAGCTTTGTTTTTAGCCTTCACATATAGCCTCTTGTCTTTAATATCTATATCCTCAATTTTCAAGCGACATACTTCAATGGGTCTTAGTAAATTATAGGATATAAATTGAACAAAAAGCAGTAAAATAGGGTCTTTTTCCTGCATATACTCATAAATGTCCTTTTGCATTGTTGGAGTATAGGTTTTATTGCGCTCTGGTGTGGTTTTTAAGTTTTTTATCTTTTTTACAAAATTATCCTTGATAAGTTCATTGTCTTCTAAAGTTGTAAAAAGGGAGCTAATAGAAGCTCTATAATTATTTCTATTTCTAGAACTTGATACTTGTAATACACTATTAAGATATTGAATAAGCAATGGTTTTGTTATTGTTGAAATTCCCTTATTGTGTAATTCCTTTTCTGTTAACCATTTTTCAAATCTGTTGATATGACTTACATATCCATTATAGGAATTTGAATTTAGTTCTCTTTTCTTAATTTCTAATCCAAATGTAAATGCTTTCGAAATAGACATTTCATCAATTTCAACTTGGTGTTGTTTGCTGTCTGTCGTTGGGTGGGTTGGAACTATCTTTGTTGGTGTTACAACTTCTTTTTGATTACCTAAAAAACGTGCTTTATTAGCCGTATTATCTTCATATGGATTAAAACCATTTTCCAACAACAAAAATAAATTACGCTGTAAGGTCTTTAAAACCGATAATCTAGCCCTCATATTCTTGTGCCGGTTTGCACCTGCTTTTATATGAGATTGACGTTTTAATTTCCCTGATTGCGGGTCTCGATAAGAATAATAAACAAACCATTCTTTGGAAAGGGCTAATTTCTTTTCTGCACTGGAGAAGTCTTTCCACTGCGTAATACTCACTCCTCCAGTGAATATTTTGGGTTCTGAATAGGGTTGATTCATCTTAAAAACGTTTACGGAATCGTTTACGGCACGTAAAAATAAGGAAATTGAAGACATAAAAAAAACGGATTGTAGCAAACAAT
>JADWMI010000389.1:0-1598 GCA_015767395.1 Bacteroidota bacterium
TTTTTGCTGTTTTTACTGAGGGAATAGGAGCTCAAGAAGCGGAAAAAGATTCAATAACAACCCCTTTTAGAAAAGGAAGGTGGCTTGCCAGCTTGGCAGGATCTATTGGTTCTTCGGCTACAGAAAACACAACTTCAGAAGTAAAATTAATAAGTAATTATTACAGGATTGAAATTAGTGCTGGGAAATTTGTGATAGATAGATTGAATATTGGCTTAAATGTTAATTTGGAAAGAGAAAGTTTTCATATTGAAATTGATGAAGAAAGAACAAGTGAAGATTTATTTATAGGACCTAAAATTGCTTATTTTGTTTCAAAGAGTGAAATTGGCTCTCTTTACTTTAGTCTAACTCCTGGGTTTATTATGTACAGAGATGAAACGGAGAAAGGTCAAAACGAAAATTTTATTGATAATGTAAATAAAGGAAATGGTTTTGGTTTGTTTTCTACGTTTGGATATGTTTATGCAATTAAAGATAGAGTTGCATTTGACTTAGGTCTTAATTGGAGTTCTTATTGGATTGATATTAACCAAGAATCAATAGGTGTTCAAAAAGTTAACTCTGTAAACTTTGTATTATCAGACTTTACTTTTTCCTTTGGTTTTAAAATTTTATTAGATAGCAAATTGGATTGATGAAAAAGAATTATTTATTAATATTAATCTTGTTTTTTTTAATTCAGCATTCTTGGGCTCAAAACCCAAAGGATGTAATAAAAAGAGATACACTTATTAAGTCTAAAAAATATCAATTTATTGGTATTCCAATTATTTTTTATACACCAGAAACTAATTTTGGTTTTGGTGCTGGAGGTCAAGTTTTTTTATTGAAAAACAAGAATATTTACAACGATCGCGTTTCTAATATTTTTTTCGATGCCATATTTACTTCTAATAAACAATTTATATTTGATATTCTTCCGCAAATATATTTTGGGAAAGGGGACTACTATCTTGATGTCAATTTTAAGTATAAAATTTTCCCCAATTCTTTTTGGGGTATTGGTGGTAATACACCCGAAAGTAATAAGGAACCCTTTGATATGACTTCACAAATACTTAATGTGAGTTTTTTAAAAAGATTACCGCCAAACCTTAATTTTGGAGTAGAATTTATATATGAAAATTATGATGTAACAGAAGTTGAAGAAGGGGGACTCTTAGCTGAAGGTAATATTTTGGGGAGTGAAAGAGCAGTTGTTAGTGGTATGGGTTTTATTTTTAATTTGGATACCAGGGATAACCTTGGCTCTCCTATTTCAGGTGAATTACTAAAAATCAACGCGAAATTTTCCAGTCAGCTTTTTGGTGCCACTCAAGGTTATAATAAGTTAATTTCCGATTTACGAACCTATCAAAAAATAACAGATAAAAGTATTCTTGCGCTTCAATTATATTATGAAGGTAATTTTGGGGATGCGCCATTTCAAGGTTTAGCCACTTTTGGAGGAGGTAATAGGGCTAGAGGTTATTTTCAGGGAAGATTTATAGACAAACAAATGTATGTTGCGCAGGCAGAATATAGATATCGTTTTCATCCGCGTTGGGCTTTGGCTGGTTTTGGTTTGTTTGGAGAGGTGGTTAATGAACCACAAG
>JADWMI010000389.1:1698-2763 GCA_015767395.1 Bacteroidota bacterium
CGTTGGGCTTTGGCTGGTTTTGGTTTGTTTGGAGAGGTGGTTAATGAACCACAAGACTTTTTTAGGATATCTAATATGAGACCCAGTTTTGGAGGTGGTGTTAGATTTAAACTTTTAAAAGATCAAAACACTTGGGTTAGACTTGATGTTGGGAAAGGAATTGACGGAAGTAGTGGTTTCTATTTTGGAATTAATGAGGCGTTTTAATTGCTTGCGATCGAGATGATTTTTTGTAAAACCCGTATATAAATCATTTTAATTGAGAAAACGATTGATTTTTATTGCAATATTCTGTAAAATTTTAAGTGTAAATTAACTTTTTTATTTCCCTGATAATTACTAACTTGTATGGTCAAATAGATAAGTCATTTTAAAATTGTAAGCCATGGAAAAACGAGCTGTAACATTTTTTAAAACCACATTGACAACTTCACTTTTATGCATTGTTTTTTTTGTTGGAATGCAGAACAAAGCATTTTCATCAAATATTATTATAAACGATACTATTGGCTATAATAGTTATAATGGGATTATTGTAGACGGAAAAACTAATAAGCCATTGGCATTTGCTTCAATTAATGTAAATGAAACAAATATTAGTACAGTAGCCAATTCAAAAGGTGAATTTTTATTAAAAATCCCTAAAAAGAAACGCAATAATAAAATAACTGTTTCTTTTTTAGGCTATACTAGTAAAGTTTTGAACTTGTCAGATTTCAATAAAAACAAAACGGTCATCAGTTTAGAAACGTATATCGAAGAACTTTCAGAGATCAAAATAACCGTTAAGGACGCTGAAACTTTGGTTAGAGAGACATTGAATAGAAGGGGGCAGAATTATTTTTCAGAGAAAACTGTCATGACCGCTTTTTATAGGGAAACAATAAAAAAAAGGAGTACCTATGTTTCATTATCAGAAGCCATTGTTGGGATAAATAAACAACCGTATACGGCTGGAAGAAATGATATTTTGCAACTATATAAATCACGTAAAAGCACCGATTACAATAAATTAGATACCATTGCATTAAAACTTAGAGGAGGCCCTTACAACACCATGCATTT
>JADWMI010000109.1 GCA_015767395.1 Bacteroidota bacterium
TATCGTTTCTTCATTGTAATCAGCATTCAAAATATTTACAATTTCACTTGAAATATTTAAAGCCTCATCACCATACATTACGGTACCATTTCCTTGTGTTCCTAAAACAATGGCAAAACCTTTCGTTTTAGAATAACTAGTAACAACACTATCAATAGTTTTAATTAAAACTTCGCTCTTAGTTTGGTTTTCTTGCTCTAACATTTGAGACACTTGTTGTTGTTGCGCTTGTAACATTTGTCCTTCTTGTTGTAAGGCTTGTTCTGTTTCTTGCTTTTTAGCAGTCGACATTGTCTTCTCGTTTTTGTAATACTCCTGTACTTTTGCTTGAAAAGCACCCTGAGCAGCTTGTAAGCCCGCAGTCATTTCTTGTTGTTTAGCAGACATTTCTTCTCCTAAAGTAACCATTGCTTTATACTCAGTCATCACATCTTCCACATCTATGTAAGCAATTTTAGTTTGAGTACATGACGATAATACAATTGCAAAGGCAATTACTAATAATTTTTTCATTTTTTTTAATTTATGGGTTTCTCTATTTTTTTGGCGAATATAGTAACAAAATAGATATATTTAGGTAGTTTTTATCAGTATTCGATTTATCTATTATTAAAAGAACAACAATAAACAAACTTTATAAAAAAAGACTTTGTACTACTCTTTTATTTGAATCTTTACAGAACAAGCTTACAAATTCTAAGTCTAAACAAATAAACTTGCTTAAAACGCCTTTAAATGCGTTTTAGCTGTTTTTTATGACGTAAATTAAAGATGAGTGCTCTTTTGTGCTTATTGCTTTTAAATTTGAAACCAAGCCAACATAAAAAGCCTTTATAAAATTATTGGTTCCTGTTTTATATTGTTCACTTAATAAGGAGACATAAAACGAATCAAATTTCATTGGAAGTATTTTTTCAACTTCTAAGTGCTGTTTCGAAAAAAGTAATTGAATTGATTTTTTTGAGAAATGCCATAAATGTCTTGGCACATCAAAAGCAGCCCAAAACTGTTTGTAATGCCTTGCATCGTAACTTTTATAATTTGGCACTGCAACAACCAAAACCCCACTTGGCTTTAACAACAATTTTAATTTTGAAATATAGGTTTCTAAATCTGGCACATGTTCCAATACATGCCAAAGTGTAATGACATCAAACTGATCAGATCGCAATTCATTTAAACCACCATAAATTTTTGCGTTTAATTTTGTTTCAGCCAATTCTCTGGCATTTTTATTAGGCTCTACTCCTACTACATTCCACTGGTTATTTTTACAGGTCAATAAAAAATCACCTGTACCACAACCAATATCGAGCACATTTTTTTCTGCGGTTTTAAATGAATTTAAAAGGGATAACTTCTTTTTTAAAGCAATGCTTTTTACCGTTTGATACAACTTATCTGTAATAGATTTTTTTGAATCCGTATGAGAAATATAATCCTCACTTTCATAATACGAGGCCAATTCTTCTCCTAAAGGTTGTGGAGAAGTTTCCAACATGTCAAGGTTTTTATTGTACAACAAATCAAATTGTTTGTTGGAAACGGTATAATCTTTACAGTTTAAATAAAGTTCTTTTTTTGAATTCATTTTAAAAATATCTCACAATTACAAATTGAAATAATAAAATGTTCCACGTGGAACACATAAATTATCTACCCATATAAACCAACAAAACAGAAACATCACTTGGGGAAACACCGCTAATTCTGCTTGCCTGAGAAATGGTAACAGGTTTGATTTTGGTTAATTTTTGACAAGCCTCAATAGACAACGATTTCACTTTTGAATAATCAAACATTGAAGGAATAGCAACATTCTCCAGACGATTTAATTTGTCCGCCTGGTTCTTTTCCTTTTCTATATAACCGGCATATTTTACATGAACTTCTGTCTGTTCAATGATTTCATTATCGATATCATTTTCTAAAATAAATGCTGCAACAGATGGTATTTCTTGAATGTCATGAAAGTTCAATTGTGGTCTAGCAGCAATCTTAAACATCTTCATAGATTGGTTAACAGCTGCTGTTTTATTCTTAATTAAAATCGGATTAATCACTTCCGGTTTCACACTCGTTTCAATTAAGAACTTAACAAACAAATCTGTTTTTTCTTGTTTTTCAATCACACGATCCATACGTTCTTTTGAAGCCAATCCAAGCTTAAAAGCCAAAGGTGTTAAACGTAAATCTGCATTGTCTTGCCTTAATAAAGTTCTGTACTCAGCTCTTGATGTAAACATTCTATATGGCTCTTCAGTTCCTTTGGTAATTAAATCATCAATTAAAACACCAATATATGCATCGTTACGTTTTAATATAAACGGCTGTTTATTCTGCACATTTAAAGCCGCATTTATTCCAGCCATTAAACCTTGGGCCGCTGCTTCTTCATATCCAGTTGTTCCATTTATTTGTCCGGCAAAATATAAGTTCTTAATCAGCTTGGTTTCTAGGGTGTGCATTAACTGCGTTGGCGGAAAATAATCGTATTCAATAGCATAACCAAATCTGAAGAATTTCACATTTTCAAAACCAGCTACTTTACGCAAAGCTTTGTCTTGAACATCTTCAGGAAGCGATGTTGAAAATCCATTTACATACACCTCAACTGTGTTCCAACCTTCCGGTTCTACAAATATTTGATGTCGCTCTTTGGTTGCAAAGCGATCAATTTTATCTTCAATAGAAGGACAATATCTTGGTCCAACACCTTGTATTCTACCATTGAACATTGGTGACCTATCAAACCCTGTTCTTAACAAATCATGCACTTCTAATGAGGTATAACTCATATAACAAGAACGTTGTTTTGCCAATGGTTTTGAACTCGCTAAATAAGAAAATTTCTCCGGATTTTCATCTCCGGGTTGCTCAATCATTTTAGAATAATCTAACGATCTTCCATCAACTCTTGGAGGTGTTCCCGTTTTCATTCTTCCAGCTTCAAACCCAACTTTAACCAAATCTTCCGTAATCCCAACCGATGCACTTTCACCAGCTCTACCGCCGCCAAAAGTTTTATCTCCAATGTGGATTAAACCATTTAAAAAAGTTCCAGCCGTTATAATTACAGTCTTTGATTTTATCTCAATTCCCAAGGATGTTTTTACACCTACAATTTTACCATCTTCAAAAAGCAAGCCTTTCACCATGTCCTGATAGAAATCTACATTCTCAGTTTGCTCCAACATATTACGCCACGTTTCTGCAAAACGCATACGGTCACTTTGAGCCCTTGGACTCCACATGGCCGGTCCTTTAGATTTGTTCAACATCTTAAATTGGATTGCCGTCTCATCTGTAACAATTCCACTATAACCACCCAAAGCATCAATCTCTCTAACTATTTGTCCTTTTGCAATTCCGCCCATTGCAGGGTTACAACTCATTTGCGCAATGTTCTGCAAACTCATTGTAATTAACAATGTTTTAGCGCCCATATTAGCAGCCCCCGCGGCCGCTTCACTCCCTGCATGTCCTCCTCCAATAACTATAACATCGTAAACCGTATTAAACATATTTTATAATTTGTGTTCCACGTGGAACGTTTATAAACTTTTTAGTAAACCCAAACAAACTTCTTCTTCAGTACGCATATTCTCCGCGTCTTCTTCTGTTTTATCTTTTAGACCCATATAGTGTAAAATTCCGTGAATTATTACCCTATTCAATTCATTTTCAAAGGTTTGACTAAATTTTTGAGCGTTTTCTTTTACTCTTTCAATAGAAATAAAAATATCACCGCTAATTAGCTTTCCCAAAGTGTAATCAAAGCTAATAATATCTGTAAATGTATCGTGTTCTAGAAACTCAACATTCAATTTTAACAGGTACTCATCATCACAAAAAATGTAATTAATTTCACCTTCTGTGAAACCAAGAACACCAATACAAGTAGAAATCCATTGTTGAATTTCTAACTCTTTGTCTAGTTCAAAATCTGTTTCATAATTAAAATCAATCATACACTACTCTTCCTTTTTAAAATATTCTTGCACTTTCTTTTTGTAAATCGTGCGCAAAGGTAATGATTGTCTGTTTAATATTTCATTAGAATTAAAATACTGATTTTGTAGTTTTAATTTATCAATATTTCGTTTTTCAAAATTTTGAATATTGGTATCAGATTTACGCTCTTTATCTTCTCCTTGTTCTAAAGTAGCTTTTTCTAATTTTAACAACTCATAATTTAACTGTTGCATTTTTTCAATAACATCTTTTGTAAAACCTTTTTCAAGCATCTCCTTTTCCAATTCTTCCATTTGTTTAATGGCTTCACCAGAACCTTCTTTTTCACCGTTCTTTTGATTTCCAAGCATCTCTTCTAAAGCCTTTCGTAATTTTGCCTGCTCTTTATAAATTTCATACAACTCCCCATTCATTTGTTCATTTTCACCTTCACCATTTTCACCAGGTTTACCTCCTTTTTGTTCCCCTTCTTTTTCTCCATTTGGCTTTTCACCTTTCTTCATTCCTTCTTTCATTTTTTCTGTTAGTTCACCTTGCTTCTGAATAATGTCTGGCAATGAAAAATCTTGAGAACTCCCTTTTCCTTTTCCCATACTCGAAGAAGCATTCATCAAACTTTCTAACAAATCACTCAGTTGGTTGGCTAAATTATTAGCCCCCGTTAAAACAAAATGTTGGTTAGAAATTCCCTGTTCAAATCTATTCTCCGTAAAATTACGCAAGGATGCATCCATATTATAATGTACATCAGAAACTTCCTTCTGAATGGCCGTTCCCATTTTAACCAAACGTAAAGAGAGCATATACAAACTATCATCAATATGTTCAAAATATTCTTTTAAAACATATTGCTGTTTTAAATGTTTTGGGTATTCAGGATTGTTATTGTCTGATTCCGAAAAACTATTCATCAAGTCTTCTTGCTGAAATGAAAACTCAATTAAATTTTCCACTATCTTACGCAAATCATCAATGTTCTCATCAATAGATTCCCCTTGCATTTCCGACATACTTTGTTCCATGCCTTTACTCATTTGCTTCATCTTTTTAGCAGCCGCTTTCTGGCTTTTCTGCGCTTTGGATTTATCTTGATCTGTCGTTTCCTTTTGTTCTTCTTTTGATAATTCCTCAAGGGCTTCGTTTAAATCTTCATCAATTTCTTTCTTTTCATCTTTATTATCAGGAAGCTTCATTGGACGCTTTAAATCTTTATTCTGTTTTTCCAATTCATTAAAGTCCTTTTTAATCTCATCGAATTCCTCGTTTATTTTGGCTTGCTTTTCTGCATTGTTTTCTTCGGAATCATCCTTAGCTAATTTGTTTTCCTTCTCAGCTAACTTTTCTAATTTTTCGCTGATCTGATTTGCTTTTTGCTCTACATAAAAACGTTTGGTGAGTTCTAAAATACGCTCCAAACTTTGTTCATTTTGCTTATTCTTTTTTACAATTTCCTGTAGCTTTTCAATTAAATCTTCCTTTTCTAATTTTTCAGCCAGCTTATTTAACTCGTCTAACATTTTTTGTTGTTCGGCAAGTTTTTTGGTTTCTTCAATTCGTTTTTGAAGGTCTTCCTTTTTTTCTTCCAGTTCTTTATTTACAGGTTGTTCTTTTAAATTTTGTTCCAATTCATTGGTTTGTTTTTCAAACATTTCCTGATACTGGTTCTGACGCTTTAAAAACTCCTCCAGCTTTTTTGTATCGTTCCAATTAATATCCGCTTTCTTTTGTAATTCGTTTCTAAATTTTTCTAAATCAGTATTTGTTTTTTTTGATTTTTCCAAGGATTTAGAAATAGCACTCAAATTTTCCTTTTGTTCTTTAAGCAATTCTTCCTTTAACTCTTCTCCTGTTTTTTTGTAATAGCTATACTTACGGCTTTTTGATTTTTTACTTCCGTTGACAGCATCATTGTCAAAAACTTCAAAATAAAATTCATAATCAATGCCTTCAGTAATAACAATCCCTTCAGGAAAAACATAATAAAAATCTGTAAATGTTGTAAACGGAACGTCAATTAAAAGTGATTTAAAGCTGTTTGGATTGTTTTTATCATAATATACCATCTGAAGTTTTCTAATACCATAATCGTCGCTTAATTGCCCTATAAACTGAACAGGTCCGCGGCTAATAGAATCAATATCAGACTTTACTATGATTTTTGGAAATTCATCAGGAATTACCTGAACCGTAAAATTCAAACTTTCATGATTTTTTAATTGCTGGTTTGAAGTGGTGATTGCATAACTGGTTGAACGATTTATTTGGCTAGCATAACTAAAATAATTTTTGGTGTTCTGCGTAAAATAAATAGGTTCCTCTTCAGGCAAATGAAAAGCAATTTGTTCTGTTTGATGTGTTTCTACCTGCCAGGTAATATTGGTTCCTTGAGGTACCATGGCATTACCAGAGTTTTGAATTACTTCGTTTTGCTTGCCCGTATATTTTGGGTAATTCAACACCATTTTTAAATGTGTAATTACAGGTGTTGCAATACTATTTAATTGATACACTTTTGAAACAACGCCATTGGCCTCCATCACAAAATCCAAGGATTCATTTATGCCCGAAAAAGTGTATTCAAATTTTCCAAAACCTTTATTTTCCAAATAATAATTTTCAGTTAAAAAATAAATTTTGGCGTCTTCAGGGATTATATGTCCAACTGTTTCAATTTGAAGTGTAAAAGGTTCGCCTTCAATAACATTTAACGATGGGTTTAAAACCTTAAATGAAAACGGTGCTGGTGGCTCGTATTGGGTTTGGTAG
This sequence comes from Bacteroidota bacterium, assembly GCA_015767395.1. The sequence continues at coordinate 6,742 of JADWMI010000109.1, forward strand.
TGTACTACTCTAGAAAAGCTGTTGTTTAAATTACCAATGTTTCCTGTAATAAAAATCAGCAACCAAATCACCACTGGAATTAAGGCATATTTCACATATTTTTTATTGGTCGATAAATCTATGGCACTTTTAAAAGCAATTGGTTTTAGCTCATTCGATTTTTGTTCTATACTGGCTTCAATTAATTCAGAATTTTGTTCAATGTTTTTTAACTGAATCATATTCAGTAACTTATCATTAACTTCTGGAAAATGATTGCCAATAATTTTGGAAGCATCCATTTCATTTATACCCTTTTTTAAACCCCAAATTTTAAAAATTGGAATTAAAATATAAAAAACAAACAAGCCTGTTTCAACCAAAATAAATAGCAAAAATAACACGGTTCTGGCGGTTGGTTTTAACCACAAAAAATATTCGATAAATAGCGTGAAAATAAAATATAGCAAACCAATTGAAAAGAACAACAAAAGGCCTTTAATCAATTCATTTACATAATATTTTTTTATGAAATTTTGAAGTTTTGCTTGTATGTGTATAAAATTACTCAACCTGTTATTTTTACTTTTTTAGAACGTATAAAAATAACTAAAATTGGTTACAGTATCACAATCTTATGTTTAATGGCATATAAAACAATTCCTATACGTGTTTTGGCTTCCAATTTTTCAAATAAAGCTTCTCGGTAATTTTCAACAGTTTTAGGACTTAAAAACATTTTTTCAGCAATTTGTTTGTAAGTCATTTCTGAACAAGCATGCTTTAAAAATTCCAGCTCTCTGTCTTTTAAACTAACATTGCTTTTACTTGAAATATTTCCATGTGCATT
>JADWMI010000110.1 GCA_015767395.1 Bacteroidota bacterium
GATTATCTTTGTTCGATTAATTATGCAATTCCAACTGATGCCGATGATTCAAATATTTATGTTACAGACGTTTTGTACACTCAAAAGGGTGTAGAATTTACTGAAAGCGCAATGATTGATTTGCTGATTAAAGATAACATTGGCGTTGCAGATATTGAACGATCACCAGGAACACGACTTTGGGCCGAAGCAATATCAAGGGCGGTTATAAACACTTGCACGATTAACGTATTCAGCCAAACACACAACAAAGAATCAAGAATTTATACCAATAGTGCAACGGTAAACCGCAGATTAATATTCCCGGAAGATTGGCATATTAAATATCCGGAGTTTTTTAACCACGTTCGATTGTATAAAAAACTATTCAAAGCGAATAAAAATGATGATACTGCGGATGCGTTAACCGGAGTAATTGAAATGTCAAATAAACGGCATTTCTACGTTGATTAATTAATTAAAAAAAAAGATTAACTTTGTAAAAAGATTTTTTTCGAATGGGAATATTTTCAAATTGGTTTCAAGATAATACAGAAAGACCGGAAGTTTCGGTTTATCAAATAGGCTCAAATTTCGACATTGGCAAAACCGAAGGTGTAATTGATAAAGGTTACATTTCAAATGGTGATGTATATTCAATAGTTAAAAAGATAGCTGACAACGCAAAACACATTCCGCGTGAACTTTGGCGCAAAGATTCTGATGATTGGGTAAAAGTTACTGAAGGTGATTTATATGAAATTGTAACCAAAAGACCAAACGACCAACAAAACATTCACGATTTTATAGAGCAATCCGTTACAAACTTATTAACAAAAGGCAATACATTTAGACGCGGCCGTAAAACTCCTGGATTCGGTGAAGCATTTCAAGAAATTATAATGGTGAATAATAACATTATAACCATTGATTGCAAGGTTGAAGATTTCAACTACATTCCTAAGCAATACAAATTGGAATTAGGAAAGAACAAATTAATTGTGCCGGTTGAAGATATGAATCACGTTAAGTTTTACAATCCTTCAGATTATGGAATGAGTTCTTGTTTGGGCCTTTCACCGTTACAAGCTGGATTACTTTCATTGGTTGCTTCTAATGATAACAAAACCGCACAATCTGTTTTGGTACGAAATCAAGGTATTCGCGGATTAATAACTTCACGTTCAGAACGCGCACAAACACCGGAAGAAAGAAATCAAATCCAACAAGCAGCCGATAATAGAATGATGGGTGCAAGTAAATTTGGCAAAGCAATTGCAACTTCAGCGAATGTTGACTTTATCCAAATGGGAATGGATGCTACACAACTAAAGATAATTGAAAGCGCGGTGATGAAATTGCGTGACCTTTGTAATTTATACGGTGTTGATTCTTCACTCTTTAATGATCCAGCCAATAAGACTTATAACAACAGAAAAGAAGCGGAAAAAGCAATGTTCACCAATGCAGTTATTCCGGTAAATGAAAAAGATATTCACAGTTTAAGCGAATGGTTGCTGCCAGGTTGGAATTTAAAAGATAATACAACGTATCAAATTAGGCAAAATCTTTCATCTATTCCGGTCCTTCACGAAGATGAAGATAAGAGAGCAGCGAAACAAGAAAAGATTAGCAAAATATTTATCAGTATATTAGAAGCGCAAATTTCAAATGAACAAAAAGTATTTTCATTAATGCGTTCACTTGATTATTCTGAAGAAGAAGCAAAAGAAATTGTTGGAAATGAAACACAAGAAATTGAGTAAAGGACAAATTGAAAAGTTAAAGAAAGCAAAGATTAAATCTTTGAATGAAAATAAACTGATTAAAAAATGATTATAACCGGCAAAACATTCGCAACCAAAAAAGAAGAAATTGATTATCTTGTTAAACATAACAAGGAAATAATCGAGTTTAAAAAAGCGGTTGTGAAACATACAACACCAACAACAACGGAAATTGAAAATCCTTCAGTTGAATTTAAGGCTTTAAGCACTTCGAAAGAACACGATACTGATTCAACTATCAAAAGAACGGTTATAGGCAACACTTATAATTGGCTTGATTCACACGGTGATGTTCATTTAGATGGTACTTTTGGAAAATCTATTTCAGAAAGGCAAGATAAGATTTGGCATTTACACGATCACGAACAAAAGATTACTGCGAAAGTTGGCAATCCTTCAAAGATTTATGAAGAAACGGTTGCCTGGTCCGATTTAGGAATTAAGAAAGCCGGAACAACAACCGCTTTAATGATGGATTCTAACATAAGAAAAGATTATAACAATTTGATATTCCAGGAATACAAGGACGGGAATATTGACCAACATTCGGTTGGAATGTATTACGTTAAAATAGATTTTGCGGTGAATGATAAGGACCACAAAGCGGAATTTAAAACTTGGAATGATAATATTGACAAGATAGGAAACAAAGAAAAAGCCGAAGAATTAGGTTATTTCTATGCAGTCAAAGAAGCAAAATTAGTTGAAATTAGTGCGGTGTTACAAGGTAGTAATGAATTAACACCAACAATTGAAGCAAAAGATATTGAGCCGGAGCAATCCACTCAACCGGAGCCGGAGCAATCCACTCAAAAAATAAACAATAATTTACGAAATAATTTTTTAATTTAAAATAAACAAAAATGTTTACAAGAAAAAACGCTGAGGAAATCAGCAAAATGAGTGAAGTTGAAATAAACGACTATCACACCGCTTTAGAAAAGCACAGAGAAGAAAAAGAAACTGAATTGAACAAATCAATTTCAGAAAAAGCAAACGCAAGTGATGTTGCTGAATTAAAAACTTTGGTTGAAGGACTTAAAGTTTCTGAATTTGAAGCAATGAAATCTACTTTAAAAGCACAAGGTGCTGCAATGGCAAAATTAGTTGAGCAAGTAGAAATGTCAACTTCAAAAGAAGATATTTCATTCACAACCGCAGTTTTAAAAGGATTAAAAGAAAATTCTGATAGACTTGAAACGGTTTTAAAAGAAGGTGCCGGAACTATAAAACTTGAAATTAAAGCAAGTCAATCTGCTGCGGATATTACTTCCGGAACTGATTTTGCAACAATGGAAGGTGGAGTTGGCCAAATAGCAACAAGAGATGCATTGATGAAATCTTTGTTTCCGGTTCAAGCTATTTCAAGCGAATATTTGAAATATAATGACCAGGAAACAATTGTAAGAGATGCAAAAAATGTTGCCGGTTGTGCTGCTTCAACGCATAATTCAAAAATCACTTGGCAAGTTAGAACGCTACAAATTAGTAAGGTGCGCGACTATGTGGACGTGTGCGTTGATATGATGGAAGATTTTCCATACATAGAATCAGAAATCAGAAACCTTGTTTCAACTGATGTTGCTCTTAAAGTAGATCAACAACTTTTACTTGGGACCGGAGTTTACCCGGAACTAAATTCAGTTGATGCGGTTGCTTCAACATTTGCTGCTGGAAGTTATGCTTTAGCAATACAAGATGCAACGCTTATCGACTTAATTAAAGTTGGTGCTGCTCAAATTTCTGACTTCGGACAAAACAACAAATTTATGGCAAACACGGTTTTATTAAATCCGGTTGATGCTATGAAAATGCAATTGTTAAAGAATGCTGATGGAAATTATATGGTTCCTAATTGGATTACTTCTGATGGTGTTAATATCGGAGCAATGAGAGTTATTGCTAACCAATTAGTACCGGTTAATGAAGCGTATATTTTTGATTCTTCTAAAGGAACAATTTTCCAACGTAGAGGTGCAACGGTTGAATTAGCTTTTGAAAACAGAGAAAACTTTGAAAAAGAGTTGGTTACTGTTAAGGCTTACGAGCGTTTAAACTTCAGAGTTAGAAACGTAGATGCTAACGCATTTATGCACATTGCTTCAATTAGTCTTGCAGTTACTGCAATAACTAAATTATAGTAATAGTTTAATTTATAATCGCGCACTTCCTTCATTGGTTGTGCGCTTTTGTAGGTAAAAGAAAGAAGTTATGGAAACCACAAAATTAGTTTTATTAGTTGATCACAGAACACTCGGAAAAACCGGGACAATAATTGAAATGATTGATGATAATGTTTCAGCCTGGATTGATTCGGGAAAAGCAAAAAGATATTCAAAAGGGAGTTCAAAACCAACTGAAAGCACAAAAGGAAAGAAAAGTAAAAAAAAAAAGTAGAACAAATAATTGATTTTATTTATACAAAATAACAATGGCAATTTTACAACCTTCTGATTTTACAGATAATCCGATTTATAATATATCGTTAACGCTTCAAGCCGATTGTGAACTTGAAGCAATGATTGATGATGTTGAAAAGAATACTTTGCAAGAATTATTAGGCTGCGAATTATACACTTTATTCATTGCAGACTTAACGGTTGGCACTCCACAAGTTCCGCAAACGCAAATTTATATTGATATATTTGATGCTTTTTGTTTCGATCACGTTCTTTGTGGTCCACAAACAAGCAAAGGAATGAAAGATTTGTTAATGGCTTACACTTATTTTGAATGGCACCGATACAATTTAAACAAATCAACTTCAACCGGAATGGTGCGCGGTGATTCTGAAAATTCAAATTCAGTTCTTGCGGAAAGTTTCGGAACTTATGACAAATATAATAGGGCCGTTGATAGTTACCGTTCAATCCAACAATATATTTACGATAATTCAACTCTTTATCCTACCTTTGAAGGAAGAAGAAAACTTTATAATTCAGCAATATGAGCGCACCAATTACAATAACATTTCAATTTTCTGATGGTATTTCACACGATGCAAGTGTAACCGAAGCGAGTATTTCACAAGCAATATGTTACAAATACGGTTGGAGTATTGCACCAACAATTGCCGGATTAGATGCAACACCAACCTATACAATTGAGGTTTCAAACAATAATATTGATTTCTTTCCTTACGATACACCGGTTGTTGATGCTTTAATTGGCCAGGCTTTCGATGACACACATTTAGATTGGTTGTATATTAGAATTAATTACGATGCTCAATTAAACACAACCGGAACAGTTGAATTTCCTTTAATACTTAAATAAATTATGGCATTACCGGTTATACATTTAGATAGAGCGCAACAAGCGGCATTTACCGGATGGGCCGGTGAAGTATCAATTTACGCTGATTTGCCGGTTGCAACTTCGGTTGCTGGTGAATTTTGGATGGTATTAAATCCAACCGGTTCAAGATTCTTATTAAATTATAAGGCTGCCGGATTATATTTATCTGAAGCCGGAGTTTGGCGGAAAATAAATGATGCACAAATTCTTTTAAATGATAATCAATTTGCGGTTTATAATGCAGCCGATAACTCAAAACAGATTGCATTTGATGTTTCAACAATAGCAACGGCAACAAAAAGAACTGCAACTTGGCCGGATAAGGATGGAACGGTTGCAATGACTTCTGATTTAGGTATTGGTAATTATGCACAAACTGCTCAAGGTCCAACAATCAACACAGTAGGTGAACAATCAATTGTTGGAAGTGGTGTTGGTAGTTTGTCGATTCCTGGAAACTTCTTCAGCGTTGGTGATTCTTTTCACGGTAAAATTGGCGGCCTTATAAATGCAACCGGTGGTGGCGGCCGTTCAGAAATAACTTTAAATATTAAAACCGGAACAACTGTTTTAGCTTCAACCGGTGTTTTCGATTTAGATAATGCAACCAATCAAGGATGGGAATGTGAACTTGATTTTACTATTTCGGCAATAGGTGCAACCGGTACAATTTGCACGAATGGTAATTTCATTTATACGAAAGACAATAATAGGTCTGTATTTGGTTATATTTTCCAAGATCTTCAACCAATAGACACAACTGTTAGCAATACGTTAGATCTAACGGTTGAATGGAATGTTTTAAACGGTGGTGATGATATTTATTCAGCGAATTTTGTATTGTATAAAGTATTTTAATTTTAAAATTGTGTAGAATGGAAACAACTTTTATTTTAAAGGATGTAATTTATATTGTTGTGGGGGTTGGTTCGGCTTTAGGTTTTTATTGGAAAATGGTAATGTCAGATAAAACGCAAGACCAAAAAATTAGTCAAATGAAAAAAGATATAGAAAAAAATGAAAATGTGATGTTCAAAAAGTTTTCCAACATTCATACAAGAATGGATAAAAACGAAGAAAAAAATAAAACTGAATTAGACGCGATCAATAAAGAATTGGCTGAAGTTAAAATTGGTATTTCATCAATCAATGGAAAACTTGATATTCTTATAAAAAGTAACAACCTATAAACAAAATATGTTCAACACGATTGACTACATTAAAGGAATAATTGAAGGGTTAACATTTACACAAAAGATTTCAAATATAATTCCAGGAACTTCTGAAACAACTTTCGACACGTGTAAAACTTATTGGATTTTTCCGAAGTCTGTTATTACAATTGATGGTTTAGATTATAAAGTTCTTGATTTTGAAATTAATGAATCGGTAACTATTCGCGGAATATTAAGCGGAAATGAAACTGATTTTACAATTAAAGCACCGAACTTTTTTCGCGGAACACCAATGCAAACTTCAAACGCTTTGATGATGATTAAAGATTGGAAAAAGAAACTTCCAATGGCTTACTTAATTCAACCAATGAATGAAACAAGAAGTTTAAGCACACTTGAAAAAATAGGAATAACCGCTGAAGGTGTACGAATACTTTTTATGTTGCCGGGAAAATTAGCTGATTCAATCGACCAACAATATTTAACCGCAATTCAGCCGACTGATAATTTAATATTTGAATACGAGAAAGCATTGATGACTGATCCAAATATTGGTGAATTAGGAAATGCAACGAAATCAGATAGACCAAATTACGGTGTTTGGGTTTCAAGGTCCGGAACAAACGGAAACAAAAAACCATCAAATCAAGACAATGTTAAAAAACTAATTGACGAAGATATTTCCGGTGTTGAATACATTATTGATATACCTTTTAAAAGGCAAATTTGTGATATAGACGCAACTTGCAAAAGTTGATATGTTTTAAAATACTTATATTTGTAATTCATAAAAGAAATTAAATTTAAAAAAAAAGAAAAATGTCAGACAAAAATTGTAATTGTGATGTAATATCACTTGGAAACACCGGTTTACCGGATTGTTCACTGATTGCAGATATTGCCGCTTTTCCATTATTGGATATGGCAAAAGATTCTGCTGGTGCAGCAAAAGAAAGATTGAAAACAGATTTAACTGTATGGGCTAATTTAGAGCCTTTGTTAAACGCTGCTTCTCCTTTGGATAGAATTTATCCAATCGGTAAATTCGAGAACGTAGAACAGAATCGTGAAGATGATGTGTTTTGGACTGCAAACAGCGGAAAAACTGCTTTTGTACGTGAAGGATTTAAAACTTTTCAAGGTTTTATTATCAACGCGCCAAGAGAATTAACCGGAAAATTAAACGCTGATGCTTGTCAAAACTTCGGTTTTCACTTCGTTGATGATTCTAACCAATTGGTTACTAAAAAAGGAACTGATGCAACTAAATGTAAGCCAATTTTAATTGATTCGGACACGTTTAGAAGTAAGTATGTTGAAGCAACAAA
>JADWMI010000390.1 GCA_015767395.1 Bacteroidota bacterium
TAGACGAATCCTTCCCTGGAGATATTGTTGGAATTCAAGACACTGGAAACTTTAAGATTGGAGATACTTTAACCCAAGGTGAAATTTTAAACTTTAAAGGAGTTCCTAGTTTCTCTCCAGAACATTTTAGATATGTAAACAATGCGGACCCTTTAAAATCTAAACAATTATATAAAGGTTTAGATCAATTAATGGATGAAGGTGTTGCACAATTATTTACTCTAGATTTAAACGGAAGAAAAATAATTGGAACTGTTGGTGCATTGCAATATGAAGTAATTCAATACCGTTTGGAGCACGAATATGGCGCTACTTGTAGCTATGAAAATTTACCTGTTCACAAAGCATGTTGGGTTGAACCTGAAGATCCTAAAAATGATGAATTCAAAGAATTTAAACGTGTAAAACAACGTTTTTTAGCAAAGGACAAGCAAGGACAACTTGTGTTTTTGGCTGATTCGGCATTTACTATTCAAATGACTCAAAGTAAATACCCAACTGTTAAATTACACTTTACCAGCGAGTATAAGTAGTTGTTAGAAAGTTTAAAAAAAATAGCAATATAATAATACTTCAAATATTTAACTTCTAATATTTAATATTAAAGAACCTATTCGAATTTGATAGATTTTACCGGGCTTATTTTTGAAATCACGATTGAAGGCACTATTAACATTAATAAACACAATAGTAATGTTCCAATATTTAACAAAATAATATAGCCGAAATCTATATAAATTGGCACTTCATTTACATAATAAGTTTCCGGATCAAGGGTAATAACACCTGTATATTTTTGAATTAATAAAATAGTTAGTCCAATTAAATTTCCCCAAAACAACCCTCTCAAAATTAAATAAGAAGCATTGTACAAAAAAACTTTTCGAATGCTCAAATTGTTACTACCCAAAGCTTTTAAAATTCCCACCATTTGGGTTCGTTCTAAAATTAACACCAATAAAGCGGTGATCATATTGATGCCTGCGACTAAAATCATAATGGCAATAATTATATAAATATTGGTATCAAAAAGATTGATCCATTCAAAAATTGCAGGGTATTTTTCAATTACACTTTGACTGTTTAAAGTTACCCCGGTATTGGCATACACCTCTTTACTTTTTGAATCAATTTCATCAAAATCAGTGATTAAAATTTCAAATCCACCAATTTCATCGTCATCCCAACGATTCATTTTTTGAACATGTCTAATGTCGGCAATTACAAAATTCTCATCAAATTCCTGAAAACCGGAATTATAAATCCCAACTGCTTTCACTACACGTATCCAAGGTGCTTTTGATGTATCTTCTTTTACAAACAAAACATTAAACGAATCACCTAGGTTAATTTGCAAACGATTGGAGATTTCTTTGGAAATTAAAACGTCATTAGAAACTTCACCTTTAAAATTAGGTAAACTCCCTTCAACCATATATTCCTTAAAAAAAGTCCAGTTATAATCTTCAGAAACACCTTTAAAAATAACACCTTCAAAATCGGTTTCAGTTCTTATAATTCCCGCTTTCGTTGCAAAAACCTGTATATTTTCTATATTGCTTATGGAAGTAAACTCTGGATAAAAATCTTGATTTTTTGAAATTGGCTCTAAGGTAATTTCAGAATTATTTGTGTCAAAATTAGTAATCTGGATATGCCCATTAAACCCCGACAATTTTTCACGAATCTTTTGTTGCAAGCCAATTCCTGTAGATATGGCAATCATCATAATAACAATCCCCAATGAAATAGCAATGATTGCTATTTTTATTATTGGCGACGATATACTACTTTTATACTGTTTTGAAGCGATGATGCGCTTTGCAATAAATAATTCGTAATTCAATTTTATAATGATTTCTGAACTTTCCAAAAATACATATTTCTTCTTGGTTTTAACATTGTTTTTTAGCTTCATTTCGTGCGGTCAAAACAAAAAATTAAGTTCTGAGCTTGTTTCAATCAAATCAGCTGATAATACCACTCAAAAAATTGAAACAAGTGCACAACAGACGCAATTATATTTAGAATTATTAAAAGGTAAAAATATTGCTATTGTTGCCAATCAAACATCTGTTATTTTTAAAAAAGATGGCAGTTACACCCATTTAATTGATAGCCTGCTATTCTTAAAAATTGAAGTCGAAAAAGTATTTTCACCAGAACATGGCTTTAGAGGCAAAGCTGACGCAAGTGAAAAAGTAGCAAACGGAATTGATATTGAAACTGGATTGCAAATTGTTTCATTATATGGAAAAAACAAAAAACCAACAACTGAACAATTGAAAGGAATTGATATTGTGATTTTTGACATACAAGATGTTGGTGTACGCTTTTATACTTACATTTCAACATTGCATTATGTTATGGAAGCTTGTGCAGAAAACAATATTGAATTAATTATTTTGGACCGACCAAACCCAAACGGACATTATATTGATGGACCCACCCTAGAAATTGAGCACAAAAGTTTTGTTGGAATGCATCCAGTTCCGTTGGTTTATGGGATGACCATTGGTGAATATGGCCAAATGATTAATGGAGAAAACTGGCTTAAGAATAATATAAAATGTGCCTTAACAGTAATTCCTTTAAAAAATTACAACCATCAAAGTTTTTATCATTTACCTATTAGACCTTCCCCAAACCTACCAAATGATATGGCAATTAACCTATATCCAAGCTTAGGTTTTTTTGAAGGAACAACAATAAATGCTGGACGAGGAACTGAAAATCAATTTCAGCAATACGG
>JADWMI010000391.1:0-1904 GCA_015767395.1 Bacteroidota bacterium
TTTTTTATTTATAATAATGGAAAATGAAATATTAATTATTTGTCCGAATTTATTTGAATCTTATTATTTCGGACATTAAATGTTTTATGTGTAGGTAAATTTGTATTGATTAAAATCATTTTTGTCATTGATGAATATCATTGTGAAAAAGGTGCTAGGTAATTAATTTCATTTTCTAAACGAGTAATTTGAAAACAACATTTTTTAAATATCGTTAACTACCCTATATCTAGTAATCTAGAATTGACTAGTTTTTCTTTAAATCCCTCGATTTTGATTAAAATTAATTTAAATATATATAGTCATGAAAACAAATTACTTTAATATATTATTTTTTAGTGTTATTCTATTGACCGTTTCAATGGGTCATTCTCAAAATATTTTAACTGATGGTGATTTTAGTGTAACCACTGAAATTATTCCTTTTGACACCCCTACACCACCTATTAATACTTGGGCATTCTGGGTGAATGATTTAGAAGCCAACCCAACAGTTGTTGATGGCATATGCAATTTTCAAATAACCAATCCAGGATATAACACTTGGGATGTTCAATTAGCACAATGGGGTTTCCCATTAATCCAAGGGCATTTATATCAATTATTATTTGATGTAAAAGCGGACGAATACCGTTCCTTTGGTGTTTTTTTGGGAGAAGATGGAGGCAATTATACTAATTTAATTGGTTATAACAAATATTTTTATGATGCCACAACTGAATGGCAAACTATAAGTATTGATTTTGAAGCCACCTCTGTTTTTGCTCTTCACAAATTAAGTTTTGAATTAGGTACTATTGGCACTACTATGTATTTTGATAATGTCATATTACAAGATTTAGGTCTTGCTCCACCAAAGAAGATTGTAATTACAGGTACTTTTCAGGATGAACTAGGTTGTTATAGTGATTGGGACCCAAATTGTGATTATACAGAACTGACCTTAAATTCCTCAACAGGTTTATACTCAGGAACTTTTCAAATACCTGCAGGAAAGAACCGGTACAAAGTAACTGTTGGGGGTAGCTGGGATATAAATTATGGTGAAAACGGTCTAATTAATGGACCTGATATTTTTTTATGTATCCCTTCGAGTTCAGAAGAAATAATATTTACCTACGACCCGTCCACAAATTTAGTAACCACTTCACCTATTGCGAGTGGATTTTCGCCTGATTGTTTGCCAATGGTTGTTCTTGCGGGTTCTTTTCAGGATGAACTAGGTTGTTATGGTGACTGGGTTTCCGATTGCACCAACACAGAGCTTATATATAATTCAGGTTCTGGATTATTTGAAGGAGATTTAAATATCCCCTCTAGTTGTTATGATTATAGGGTAGTTTTAGAAAACAGCTGGGAAAATAGTTTTGGACAGGAAGGCATTCATAATGGACCTAATTATACTATATCCATTCCTACAAATCCTGATATCACGCACTTTACATATGACCCTGTTAGCCATATCGTTAGTTCAACACCTTATAGCGGTGCTCCTCAGGAAGTAACAAAAGTATCACTTATAGGGACTTTACAGGACGAATTGGGCTGTGCTTATGATTATGATTATGAATGTGACAACCCAGGGTTATTATTTAATTCCAATTCGAATCTATGGGAAGGAAGCTTTACGCTTTCTGCCGGATGTTATACTTACATAGTGAAAGAAACATTTGGATGTAACAATGTAACCTTCTATGGAGAAAATGGCATTGAATGGGGTAATGAGATTCAATTATATGTTTCGTCCGATGGTGAAATTACATTCAGTTACGACCCACAAACCCATATAATGAGTTCAACGCCTTATAGCGGTGCTCCGCAGGAAGTGACAAAAGTATCACTTTATGGAACTTTACAGGACGAATTGGGCTGTGCTTATGATTATGATTATGAATGTGACAACC
>JADWMI010000391.1:2004-2738 GCA_015767395.1 Bacteroidota bacterium
GTGAAATTACATTCAGTTACGACCCACAAACCCATATAATGAGTTCAACGCCTTACACTGATATGTCGACATTAAATCAATGTCCAAATAATATTTCTGTGGATAATTCACCAGGTATTTGCGGGGCAATTGTAAATTATCCTGAATTTGTAGTCACAGCCAACTGTGGAGGTGAAATTCATTCAATAACACAGACTGAAGGATTGCCAAGCGGTTCCTTTTTCCCAATTGGGATAACAACAAATTCTTTTTTGCTTACTAAAACAACAGGTGATGAAATAACTTGTAGTTTTGATGTTGTTGTCTTTGACATGGAATCTCCAGTTATTTCAGATTTAAACCAAATCTATGAGCCACTTTGGCCAGCTAATCATAAAATGGTACCTATTCAAATTAATTATAACACATCTGATAATTGTGGAATAACTACAAATGAGATTTATGTGTATAGCAATGAAATGGATAATGGACGTGGAGATGGAAATCAAGAACCTGATTGGGAGATAATAGACGAACATAATATTCTTCTAAGAGCCGAAAGGTCAGGTAAGGGAAATGGCAGAGAATATTATATTAACATCATATCTCGTGATGAATCTTGGAATTATTCTTTTCAACAAGTTGTTGTAAAAGTTCCTCATGACAATAGGAGCTCTAACGAAAATACAATTAAGCCAGATGAAACATTTATTAACCCTAATAAGGAAAGTCCTCAATTCAAAATAATGGCTTGG
>JADWMI010000111.1 GCA_015767395.1 Bacteroidota bacterium
GAAAACATGTCATCTTTTGGCACTTTACCAAAATCAACTCTTAGCCCCTGACCATCTAATATTTGTTTAATTTTAGTCGCTATTTTTTGAGCCTCTTCACTTTCGTAACCATAAATAACAGCTGCTGCTTTTTCCGGCTCGTAAGAATCGGATTGTAAAAAATACAAATGGGTATAAATGGTTGAATTTGGATTACTTAAATCAACCTTGACTTTTTCCTGAGCAATAAGCGAAGTTGATAATACTAAGAAAAATAAGAGTAGCTTTTTCATAACTTAAATTGATGTTTTAAAATAACTTCAAATTTAAGATATTAATTTTTAGCAGTAATTGAATGCGTTGACAATTATCTCCTTTTCTTATTTTTATTATATTTCTTTTTTCTTCGTGAAGTATGTGTTATGGTATCATCAAAAGTGTCTTTTGCCTTTTCTCCTTTATTCTTTCTCCAAGAATTTGTTGAAGGCAATAATTTTTGAAGCAAATCATTTCTCCCAACTTTTGACAAAGTATTGCTAATCCATTGTTGGTTTTCTCTTTTATACCAAAAGAAAAAACGATGTTGGTCTTCTTTCTCCTTTTTGGTTTTAGGCGTTCTTGTTGGCTTTAATGTATAAGGATGAAATCCGCTATAATATATCACCGTAGCAACTGTCATAGGCGTAGGTGTAAAACCCTGAACCTGCTCTAATTGAAAACCCATATCCTTAGTTTCAGCAGCCAAATTAGCCATGTCTTCCACTTCACAAGCCGGGTGATTCGAAATAAAATATGGAATTAACTGTAGGTTTAATTTTTTTCTGAAATTTATTTTATCAAAACGCTCTTTAAATTTATGAAAATAGGTGAAGGATGGTTTCCGCATCAACTTCAAAACATTGTCTGAAGTATGTTCAGGCGCCACTTTTAAACGTCCAGAAACATGATTGGTCATAACTTCCTCTGTATAGGCATCTAATTCTTTTGGATCCGCTTTTTTATTGAATTCAGGCACCAATAAATCATGTCTAATACCACTTCCAATAAAAGATTTCTTTATTTTAGGATGCTTATCCACCGCTTTATAAAGTTCTGTTAAAGGTTTATGTGAAGTATCTAAATTATGGCAAATCACTGGTGAAATACATGACGGAGAAACACATTTATCGCAAATCTCCTGCACTTTACCCTTCATTTTATACATATTTGCGGAAGGCCCTCCAATATCCGACAAATAACCTTTAAAATCTTCCATATTCGCCACTTGATCTACTTCTTTTAAAATAGACTCCTGGCTCCTACTAGCAATAAACTTCCCTTGATGTGCAGAAATGGTACAAAAACTACAACCACCAAAACAACCACGGTGAATGTTTATAGAAAATTTAATCATTTCAAACGCCGGAATTGGACCGCGCTTGTTGTATTTTGGATGTGGTAAACGTGTAAAAGGCAAATCGAATGATGCATCAATCTCCTTTTCTGTCATTGTTTCGTAAGGTGGGTTTATAACCAATGTAGAATTACCAACATCTTGAAAAACCCTATCAGCAAACAACTTGTTTGATTCTTGTTCAATTACTTTAAAATTAGCAGCAAACTTCTTTTTGTCCTTCAAACAAACTTCATGTGAATTGATAGTCACATCTTTCCAATTTTTATTTTTAGGCATTTCTGTCCCTTTTTTCAATAAAAAAGAGGTTTGTTTAATACTGGTTAAATTTGAAAATGGGATTCCTTTTTGCAGTAAATTAACAACTTCACGTAAAGGTTGTTCTCCCATTCCATAGACCAATAAATCTGCTTTAGATTCCTCTAAAATAGTTGGTTTTAAAGTATCGCTCCAATAATCATAATGGGTAACCCTTCTAAGTGAAGCTTCAATCCCACCAATTAATACTGGAACATCAGGGAATTTTTCTTTTAAAATATTTGTATAAACTGTTGTTGCATAATCGGGTCTAAAACCTTTATCACCATTTGGCGTATAGGCATCATTATCTCGTTTACGCTTACTGGCTGTATAGTTACTAACCATTGGATCCATACAACCACCCGTAACTGCAAAAAACAATTTAGGTGTTCCTAATTTGGTGAAATCTTGTAAATTATCATTTACACTAGGCTGTGGAACAATGGCAACTCTTAATCCATAACTTTCAAGAATTCTACCCACAACGGCATGTCCAAAGGCTGGGTGATCTACATAGGCATCACCGCTAAAAAGAATTACATCTAATTCTTCCCATCCTCTAAGTTTCACCTCTTTATTAGTAGTAGGTAACCAATCTGAAAGTTTATTCATCATATTTTGCAAAAATACACTATTTATAACAATTCTATATAAACGCTTAAAAATCTTTGCTTTGTTAGCAAGTGTTAACGAGTGTTAACAGATTAAACCATTTTTAAATTAAGTAGTCAAAGAAGCATAAAACAAATATTAAAAATATAAATTATGAAAAAATTAGTAGGATTAACAGTGATAGTATTATTATTTTCTTTAACAATTTCGGCACAACAAAAGCAGGAAAGGTCACATAGAGGATCTGATTTTACTCCTGAACAAAAGGCTACTTTAATGGCTAAAAAAATGACCTTGGCTCTTGATTTAGATAAAAATCAGGAAACAGCCGTTTATAAATTAATGATGGAAAATGCAGAAGAACGCCAAGCTGCAATGGCTGAAATGAAAAAAAGAAAAGAAAGTGGTACAAAACCAACGAATGATGAAAAATTTGAAATGCAAAATAACCGTTTAGACAAAATGATTGCTCATAAAACGGCTATGAAAAAAATTCTTTCAAAAGAACAATTTGAAAAATGGGAGAAATCAATGCATTCTAAGATGAAAAAAGAGCAACAGAAAAGAGGTCAAAAGCAAGGAATGAAAAAAGGTGGTCAAAGAAACCGAAAATAAAAAATAAGTTTAAGTTTGGTTGATTTATTGTTTGATTAGAAGCGCTGTGTTTATTTGCAGCGCTTTTTATTTTAAAATTAATGTTTGTCCTATTCCAATCTCGTTAGAATTCAAACCATTTATTTTTTTAAGTTCTGCTACCGACAAACCATATTTTCTAGACAAAGAATACAAGGTATCCCCTTTCACAACCAAATGGTTATTTTGTTTTGCTCTTTTCTTTTTTTTAGGTTTTTTTCCTAAAACTTCTATATCATAACTATCTAAACTGTACTTTTCAATTAGCGCAATTAGTTTAGCAGGATAGCGCCTATCTGTTGCATAACCAGCTTTACTCAATCCTTCTGCCCAACCTACATAATCGTTTATGGCTAGCTCAAATAAATTATCGTATCTACTTCTTGAAGTTAAGAATTTTGAATGGTCCTCAAAAGAGGTATTTGGATCCTTATAAACTCTAAAACATTCACCTTTCTCATCATCATCATGATAGGTTTTTAAACCTGTCCAGCCTTTGTGACATTTAATACCAAAATGATTGTTAGAACGCAAGGTTAATAAACTCTTTCCACTTGACGATTCTAAAATCCCTTGTGCCAATGTAATACTTGCAGGTATTTTATAAACACGCATTTCGCGCATTGAAATGTCTTTGAATTCCTTGATATATGCTTCTGTTGAATTTATTACTTTTGGTTTCACCTCATTTTTAACAACAGGCTCCGGTTTTGGTTTTGGTTTGGTTTTAACAACTTCTACATTGCGTTTTGGAGGGTGATATACCGTTCTTTTTTTAGATTTACAATTAGCAAATAAACCAATAGTTAACAGACAAATTATAATATATTTCAATTTCATACTTAAACTATTTGATGCAAATTTTTCTTTTTTAATATCATATTCATTCCTGCAATCCCTTGTAAACCTCCAGTGTGAATGGCCAAAATATTTGTTCCTTTTTCAAAAAAATCATGCTGGATTAAATCAACAATCCCAAACATCATTTTCCCAGTATAAACAGGATCTAAGGGAATACCTGTTTCTTGTTTGAATTTATTGATAAAGATAATTAATTCTTCAGAAATTTTAGCATAACCTCCAAAATTGTAATTGGTATTTAAACTCCAATTCTTATTCTTTAGGGTGTATTTTTTAATTTCATGCTGTAAAAAATCGCCTTTCAAAGCCGGAAAACCAATCACTTTTTGATGCTTTTTTGTTGCGTTTATAATACCCGAAATTGTACCGCCAGTCCCTATAGACGAACAAATCACATTGTAATGCGCATCCTTTTTATTTAAAATTTCTTCACACCCTTGAACAGCAAAATTGTTTGTACCTCCCTCAGGAACAAGATAAAATTTACCAAATTTTTCTTTTAATGAAGAAATAAATGCTGCTGAAGTTTTGTCTCTATACTGGCTTCTTGAAACAAAATGAAACTCCATATTATGTTCAGATGCAAACTTCAAAGTAGGATTTGTTTTTAAAACCTCTTCTAGGTTATGCGCCAACTCATCTCCTCTAATAACACCTATCGTTTTGAAGTTATGTTCAAAACCTGCCGCAGCAACGGCCGCAATATGGTTAGAATAAGCACCACCAAAAGTTAATAAGGTATGCTGGTTTTGATTGAATGCTTCAACCAAGTTGTATTTTAGCTTTCGGTATTTATTTCCTGAAATAAAAGGATGTAATTCATCTTCTCGTTTCATAAATAATGAAACTCCTTTTTCTGAAATTTCAGAAAAAAAAACTTCTTCTACCCTGCTATTTTTATTTTCTAGGTACAATTTTCAATTTTCTCTTCTAATTCTGACCATTCTTCCATCAACTTTTCGACCTTACTTTTTGTTACCTTGTAATTTTCAAAATAGTTAGGAATCGCAGAAGTGGTTTCATAATCTTCTTCTAAAGCAGTATCCATATCTAAAATCTTCTTCTCTAAACTATCTATCTGAGTTTCTAATTTTGATAATTGATTTTTTAGCTTTTTAATTTCTTTTCCACCATCTTTTGACTGCTGAAATTTTTCTTTTTTAACAGGATCCACTTTTTTAGCTACAACTGTTCTTTTTTCAGCTTCTCTAAGATTTTCAATTTTATGTTGTTCTAAGAAATAATCAATATCCCCAAGGTATTCTTTAATAACTTTGTCTTTAAAGCCATAAACAGTTGATGCCAGTCCTTGTAAAAAATCTCTATCGTGAGAAACCAAAATAAGGGTTCCATCAAATTTCTTAAGGGCTTGTTTCAGTACATTTTTAGAGGCTATGTCTAAATGGTTTGTTGGCTCATCCATTATTAAAACATTGAAAGGCGACAGTAATAATTTACACAATGCCAATCTATTTCTTTCTCCCCCCGATAACATTTTCGCTTTTTTATCTACGGCATCTCCACCAAATAAAAATGAACCCAGCATATCTCTAACCCTTGCTCTATTAGAATCTGTAGCTGCATTCTCCATAATTTCTAATACCGTTTGTTCAGGCTCTAAATATTCTGATTGATTCTGAGCAAAATATCCAATTTGAACATTATGACCTAATTTTAAATGACCTCCATGTGGAATTTCATTCACTAAAATCTTAGCCAAGGTCGATTTCCCCTGTCCGTTTTGTCCAATAAAAGCAATTTTACTGTTCCTTTCAATTAGTAAATCTACATTCTCTAATACATGTTTATCGCCATAACTCTTTGATAGGTTTTCGGCCTCAACAACTATTTTCCCTGGTTCTTTTGAAATTTGAAAACGTAAATTCATTACTGCATTGTCATCACTATCAACTTCAATACGTTCAACTTTATCCAATTTTTTAATTAAAGATTGAGCCATTGTAGCTTTGTTGGCTTTTGCTCTAAATTTATCAATTAACAATTGGGTTGCCTTAATTTCTTTTTCCTGATTCTTTTGAGCTTGTAACTGTTTCTCTTTGATCTCTCCACGTAATAGTAAAAACTGAGAATATGGTTTTTTGTAATCGTAAATTTTCCCCAAAGAAATCTCTATGGTTCTATTGGTTACATTGTCCAAAAACATTTTATCATGAGAAACCAATACAACAGCCCCAACATATGATTTTAAAAAGTTTTCTAACCAAATAATAGATTCTATATCCAAATGGTTAGTTGGCTCATCCAGCAATAAAATATCATTGTTTTGTAATAATAATTTCGCTAACTCAATCCGCATTCTCCATCCACCTGAAAAGGTATCAGTAAGCTTGCCGAAATCTTCCCTTTGAAAACCCAGTCCTTGTAAAATTCGCTCTGTATTACCTTGATAGTTATAACCTCCTATCAATTCATACCTATGTGAGAACTCATTTAAATCAACCATTAAATCATGATAGTATTCACTCTCATAATCTGTTCTTTCGGCTAATTCCTGATTGATTTCCTCTAACTTTATTTCAATTTGTTTGATCTCTTCAAAGGCCTCGTATGCTTCTTCAAGAATGGTTCTTCCTTCAACAAAATCAATATCCTGTCGTAAAAATCCAATACTTATGTCTTTATCAAAAGCCATAATTCCTGTAGTACTTTCAATATCTTTTGAAATTACTTTAAGAAGCGTAGATTTTCCTGCACCATTTTTCCCTATCAATCCAATTCTATCTCCTTTATTTAACTTAAAAGTTATTTCCGAAAACAAATCGGAACCGGCAAAAGAAACCGATAAATTGTGTACGTTAAGCATTAATATTTTATAATTAAATGTAAATTTGTGTTTATTCTAAAAATCGTACAAACTTACTATAAAAAAGTTTGGTACTCAATTAAAGTTTTTTTTTAATAATTAACCCCCTTAACAATATTCAAATTGAAAATGTTTAAGAAAGGATCAAAACTCAATAGCATCATTTTTAATAAATGTCCAAAATGCCATGAAGGTGACTTTATGAAAGAAAAAAACATTTTCAAACTTCATAAGGCCTTTAATATGCACGAATTTTGTTCAGAATGTGGTTTTAAGTATATGATGGAGCCTTCTTTTTTTTATGGAGCTATGTATGTAAATTACGGACTTACAGTTGGAATTGGTATTGTTACTTTTGCCATTGGTACCTTAATTTTTGATCTTGCTTTTTTAGAAAGCTTTGTCTCAATTGTAATCATGTTACTACTAACAGCACCTATTACGATTCGATTATCACGAATTATTTGGATTAATCTTTTTGTGAAATATGACTCATCTTCCAAAAAAACTATTGAAAACGAGCAATAGCAATTTCACTATCTAATTTTGCATTATTTTCTAAGTGATTGTATAATTCTTTTGCTGCCACCGGAGCAATCATTACTCCACGGGTACCCAGACCATTAAGAATTGCCATTTTTTCATTTTCCGGATGCTTACCCACCAAAGGTCTTCTATCCTTAACAGTTGGTCTTATTCCAGCAACATGCTCAACTATTTTATAAGGAACCGTTATGAAGGATTCTAATTTCTTTACCAATTCTCGTTTACCTTCTTCGGTTGGGTTCTTTGTCTTGTCTTTCCAATTAAATGTGGCGCCCACTTTATAATAATTATTCCCCAAAGGAAGTACAAAAACAGCTGCCTTTATTAAAAATTCCACATTTAACTCAGGTGCATGAATTATTAGTAATTCTCC
>JADWMI010000016.1:0-4451 GCA_015767395.1 Bacteroidota bacterium
CCTAATAGCTGCTATTACTTTTTCCGAATAAGGTTTGATAACATTTTCCCAAGAGACTTTTAAAGGTTCATTATAAATTTCATAAATCACATTTGGATGTTTACCATATTTTTCAGCCATTTTTTGAAAGAATTCTATCGCTTCTTCTTCATAATCCTCAGCATGATGAGAATGCCAATCAATAATAACATACAATCCCAAGTCAATTGCAGCCTTTACTACTCTATCGACTCTTTTAACATTTCCTTTAGGGTCATCTAAATATCCGCCTTCAATTTCAGGATCAGCAGCCATCGCACATCGTACAATTGTAGCTTTCCAGTCATCTTTTAACCACTTTACTGCATGCTTGTTATAAAATGCGGCGCCTTCCCAACCAGTATTAGACCAAAAGAAACTATTACCGGCAAAACTTACTGCTTTTCCTTTTGAATTTATAATTTGATTTCCTTCAACAGACAATGCCCCATTTATTTCAACAGGCGACTGTGCATTCATAAAAAAAGTTATTAGAACCATTCCTAAAACAGCTATTTTTCTCATAAGATTTATATTCATTATTTTTAAATTTATTAATAATTCTTTCCCAAAAACAGGCCTATTTAAACCTGTCTATTCAAAAGTATTTAAAAAAATATAAATATTTTACCTCTCCAATAAATTAAAAACATATAACCCTGTAATAAAATCATATCTCCTCAAAAACACTCCATAGTAGTATTACTTTTACATAAAGTAAACCTGTTGTTTACTTACAGAATTTAACAAAAGAATCACCCTTTAAAAAAGACTCATGAAATATCACATAGTAAATTTTCTTTTTCTAATTTCAGTACTTTTATCAGTATCTAGTTGCTCAAATGAGGTGAAACAGCAAGAAACTAATAAGCAAAAACCAAATATTATCTTTTTCATTGCAGATGATATGTATCCTTGGATGTTCAACAATACGCCTGAAGGGAAAAATTCCAAAGGTGAAAACTTAAATTTAACACCTAATATAGATAAACTAACAAACGAAGGTGTTTGGCTAGACAATATGACGGTTGTTTCTCCTGTTTGCACACCCAGTAGATACAATTCCTTAACAGGTAATTATGCCAGTAGAGCTGTAAATAAAGAGTTTACTGATTTTACCGAAGAAAATGACGGTCAAACAGTTATCCAGTGGAATTCATTTATTGTTCCAGGAAAAGACAAAACAATGGGTTCTTATTTTCAAGAGTTTGGTTATAAAACCGGGTTTGTTGGAAAGAATCACGTTGTAGAAAGCTTGTCTCAAGTTGGGGAAGATGTAAAACCAAATTTAAAAGCCGATCCTAATGATCCAGAAATTAAAGCTGGTCTAGAAAACAGGTATAAATTATTACAAGAGGATGTAAAAAATTGTGGCTTTGACTATGCCGACAAATTATACCACAACAACCCTAATTGGCTAGGGATAAGAGCGCTGGCGCATCAAAACATGGATTGGATTGCTGAAGGTGGCGTTGACTTTATAAAACAATATAAAAACGATCCTTTTTTACTTTATATAGCAACTACATTACCTCATGGACCTTTAGATCCAGAACATTCATGGCAATCAGATAGAAGGATAACTCCAAAAGGTATTTTAGACAAAGCTCCTACTGTATTGCCACAACCTCCAGTAGCATCTTTGGAGAATAGAATTAAAAAAGCTGGTTTTGAAGGAAAAAACCTTGAAAATGTTTTATGGCTAGATGATGCTGTTGGAGCACTCGTAAATCAATTGGAACAAGAAGGAGTTCTTGACAATACCATTATTGTATTTTTCAATGATCACGGACAAAATTCAAAAGGGACACTGTATGAAGGAGGTGTAAACTCACAGGCTTTTATATGGAAAAAAGGCGGATTCAAAGTCGGTACTATTTGTGATACACCTGTTTCAAATGTAGATTTTTTACCTACCCTTTTAGATTTAGCAGGAAATACCGAAAGTTTAAATAAATTTGATGGCTATAGTTTTAAAAATGCGCTTGAAGGAAAAGAATATATAGGACGAACTTCAATGTATCACGAATTAGGCTATGCCAGAGCTATTGTTAAAAATGGATTTAAGTATTATGCTGTTCGTTATCCAGAATGGGGAATGAAAAAAACATTGGCCGAACGTAAAGTGATGCTCGATGAATATACCGAATTTAGGGAGTCTTTTGGGGAGCATGCAATTTCTGATGATCCTTCAGCACCCTACGGACAACTTGAAATGTTTCCTGGAGGAGGAGGTGCTGAAAATGCAGCTTATAAAAATATGCCTAACTTTTCAGATCCAGATCAATTATACGATTTGTTAAATGACCCTAACGAAGCGCATAATTTAATAAACGACCCAAAATATGCAGCTAAAGTTATCGAGTTAAAAGCGGAACTTAAATCTAAATATCTTGATAAGTTACCAGGGAAATTTGACCTGTAATTCGAATTATTATAGCCCTAAAAAAGGTTTTCTATATTAAAAACTAAGAAGTATCATGAAGATTAAGATTTTTTTACCCATATTATTATTTACAATTTCTACCATAGGGATTGCACAAAAAAATTCTACACCTAAAAATATTTTATTTATTGCGGTGGATGATTTGAAGCCAATGCTAAATGTTTATGGTGAAAATCAAATGCATACCCCCAATTTTGATCGTTTAGCCGAAATGGGTGTTATTTTTGAAAATGCACACGTACAACAAGCTGTTTGTGGGCCTTCAAGAGCCAGTATTATGACTGGAATGTACCCTGATGGAACAAAAGTTTGGGATTTACACACTAACTTTAGAGAATCAGCACCAGAATTATTATCGATGCCCGAATATTTAATTACACAGGGCTACGAAACTACTGCAACTGGTAAAATTTACCACCAAGGTTCAACTTCAGGAGGACATGATGCAAAAAGCTGGAGTCTCCCATATATAAAACCAACAAACTTTGACCCAATGTATGGTGAACCTGCATTTGGAGCTTATCAAAACCCAGATACGAAGGAGCAATTTTTAGCACTTGAAAAAGAGGCTATAGCTAAAGGAATTAAGAAACCTGGTCAGCAACGTGCCTATGTCAAAAATAAATTACGCCCAAGTACTGAGTCTGCAAATGTTTCTGATGAAGCTTATAATCCTGGGTTGTATACCATTCAAACCCTAAAAAATATAGAAACACTACAAAAAACAGGTAAGCCTTTTTTTGTAGCAGTTGGTTATCAAAAACCACATTTACCATTTGTTGCTCCAAAAAAATATTGGGATTTATACAAACGTGATGAAATAGCATTGGCTGAATTTCAAGAATTATCAAAGGGCACACCAGATATTGCATATCATTCATTCGGAGAATTGAGAGCTTTTAGTGATATAGACAATAATTTAGGTGTTGGAGATAGAATTGAAGAAGACAAACAACGCGAATTGGTTCACGGTTATATGGCTTGTATTTCTTACATAGATGCTCAAATAGGAAAGTTGTTAGATGCATTGGAAGAAAAGAATTTATTAAACAATACTGTTATTGTTTTATGGGGAGACCATGGATATCACTTAGGAGATCATACACTATGGAATAAGCATTCAAATTTTGAACAAGCCACCAGGATTCCATTGATGTTTGCTGGCCCTGGAGTTGAAAAAAACGTAAAAGTTAAAAATCCTGTGGAATTGGTTGATGTTTTCCCAACTTTATTTGATTTAGCAGGCGTTAAGATTCCAAATCTTGATGGAAAATCGTTGGTACCTTTATTAGATAATAATGATAAAACAACCATCGATGTGGATTATGCCATTAGTCAATATAGAAGACATAAAGAAAAAATGGGCTATTCATTACGTACAGAACGATACCGTTATACTGAATGGCACGATGAAGGTTACAGATCGTACAAATCATATGAAGAAAGTACTATTGTTGCACGAGAGTTGTATGATTATGAAGTGGATCCTTTAGAAACAAAAAACTTAGTGAATGACGCCAATTATGCATCAATTGTGAATCAATTAAAAGCTAAATTAACAAACCATCTTCAACAATAACATTATGAAACTAAAGAAATTTTTATTCCTTTTCTGTTTTGCGATTTCATCAATTTTAACAGCTCAAAACAAGCCAAATATTCTAATGATAATTGTGGATGATTTTGGTTACCATGATGTTAGTTATAACGGTTCTCAAATATACCAAACACCTACAATTGATAAATTAGCGGAGACAGGGATCGTATTTAAAAACGGCTATTCAAGTTACCCACGCTGCACCCCATCTCGTTATGCAATGTTTACAGGAACCTACCCTGTTAATGAAAGCAAAGGGTATTTAGGTGGAATTCCGAAGGAACAAAATTTTATTGAGCAATTTAACAATGCTGGCTACAATACCTCATATGTTGGAAAATGGCATATTGGGGAAGATAAAAGTAGCCCAAAAGGATTTGGTTTTAAACA
>JADWMI010000016.1:4551-12060 GCA_015767395.1 Bacteroidota bacterium
GGAATGGTTGAAAATGTAGATGAAAATATTGCTCGTATTATGAAACAGTTAGATGAAATGGGTGTGGCTGACAATACCATTGTAGTTTTAACCTCTGATCACGGCGGACTGTCAAATGATGGTTACAAAAGTGAGCGTCATTTGGCAACATCAAATTTACCATTTAAAGCCGGAAAAGGTTGGTTGTACGAAGGCGGAATTAGAGTCCCTTATATTGTAAACTGGAAAGGGGAAATTAGCCCTAGGGTTGAAAAAGAATCAATTGTTTTGGGAATGGATTTAATTCCTACGCTGTTAGACCTTTCATTAAACAAAAAAATTGAAGGCATTGATGGAAAAAGTTTTAAAAATGTAATTGAAGGAAATGAAAAGTGGAATGATAGAACTGTATTTTGGCATTCCAAAAAAGCACGCCCATACAGCACAGGAGACATTCCAACTTCAGTAGTCCGTTCTGGAGATTATAAATTAGTTCACTTTTTTGAAGCAGACAAAATTGAACTGTACAATGTCACAAACGACGAGGGCGAACTGGTTGATTTATCTAAAAAAGAACCTAAAAAAACAGCAGAATTATTCCAAATTTTAACAGATTGGAAAACGGCCTACTTAATACCTGAAAAAGTAAAAATATTTCCACCCAAGAGCACCAAAAATAAACAATAAAGTATGTTGTTCAATAAACTAAAGTTTTTAAGCGTATTATTTGTTGGAATACTGTTTGTACAATGCAAATCAGAACCAAAAGGAAATATTTCTCATACCGAAAAACCAAATATTTTAATTATACATGTTGATGATCTAGGATACCATGATTTAAGTGTAAACGGTTCAAAAATATACCAAACTCCAAACATTGATAAATTAGCAAGTGAATCTGTTGTGTTCAATCAGGCGTATGCAAATTATCCTCGTTGCGTACCTTCGCGTTATGCAATGATGACGGGGAATTATCCTATTCAAAATGGAGACGTACCTGATGATGGTTTTGAAGTAGAAAATGTTCCAAATGATAAAAACTTTGTTAAAAACATAAAAGAAGCAGGTTATCAAACTGCATATTTTGGAAAATGGCATTTAGGAAGTAAAGAAAGTCTAAAACAATTTGGATATGATTATAGTTTTGGCGCAGGTCACGCTGGTTCACCAATTAGTTTTTTATATCCTTTTAATGTTTTTAAAGGTAAAGGAAAGAACAAGAAATCTCCTGTTCCTGATGTAGATGATGTGAGTAAAGATGGTGATTATCTAATGGATGTTATGGCTAGCCAAGTTGCAGATTACATAAAAAACAGGGATACTACAAAACCCTTTATGGCCATGTTTTCTTTTTATGCTGTACATCAACCTTTGGAAGCAAAAGAAGCTGATATAGAAAGAAATAAAGAAGAAATAAAGAATTTTGATTACGGAAATCGACCTGAATTCATTAAAGAAGGAACCGGTCGTACAAAAATGCGTCAAAACCATCCAAAATATGCAGCAATGGTTGAAACTATGGATGAGAATGTTGGGGAGTTGTTGAAGTTGCTGAAAGAGCTAAAGATTGATGACAATACCATTGTAGTTTTTTCGTCTGACCACGGAGGGTTGTCTAATGATGGAACAAATAGGCGAGATTTAGCCACTACAAATTATCCTTTGCGGGCAGGGAAAGGATGGCTGTACGATGGGGGTGTAAAAGTGCCTTTATTTGTGAAATGGAATAAGTATTTTCAACCAAGAACTGAAGAAAAATCTATTGTTATGTTAATGGATGTGCTTCCTACATTATTAGATATTACATCAAACAAGTCACTTGAAACAGCAGGCGAAAGTTTTTTACCTGTTTTAGAAAATAAAGAACAATGGAGTGATAGAACCGTTTTTTGGCATTCTTCAAAAGCTAGACCTGTAAATACAGGCGACACTAAGTCTTCAGCAATTAGAAAAGGAAATTATAAACTTATAAATTGGTATGTAGAAGGAAGAACAGAATTATATGACATTATAAATGACCCTTCTGAAACAGTTAATCTTGCTGAAGAAAAACCAGAATTAGTGGAACAATTATTGTCAGAATTAAACTCGTGGAAAGCTACTTTTTAATCAACTTTTATTTAAAATATCAAAAATGAAAAAACTCTTTCTTTTTATCCTATCAATAATTCCTTTTATAGTTTTTAGTAACCATAACGATGGTATTGCTACTGGCTCACAAAATGAAATTCCTACTGTACAATCTACGCCTACATATAAAGTAATCTTAGAAGAAGACATCATATATGCTGAGGGATTGGGCTATGAGAATCTTAATAGCTCTAATGCTATCACAATGCCATTAAAGTTGGATGTTTATGTTCCTGACAACGATTTAAAAAACAGACCTGCTTATATGTTTATTCATGGCGGAGGTTTTGCAGGCGGTTCAAAACAACAAGAACGAATTATTAATTTGGCTAATTATTACACTTCAAGAGGTTGGGTCTTTATATCTATTGATTATAGACTAAAGAAAAATAAGGGTACAGTACCACAAGAATGGAAAAATTATTCAACGAATGTTCCTAAAGACAAAGCGCGTCAGTTTTTAGCCATATATCCTGCAATACGAGATGCAAAGGCAGCGCTACGTTGGGTAGTTGCCAATGCTGATACTTATAATATCAATACTAACTTCATAACTGTAGGAGGAGGTTCGGCAGGAGCAATTACCGCAATAGCTCTTGGAGTCTCAAATCCAGAAGACTATAGAGATGAAATGGATACCAATCAAGACCCAACCCTTACTAGCACAAATCTTGAACAAACCTATCAAATAAGAAGTATAATTGACCTCTGGGGGTCAAAGATTGCATTGAATGCACTAGAGGAAATTTTCGGTCATCAACGATTTGATAGTAACGACCCTTCATTATTTATTGCACACGGAACCGAAGACCCTACAGTGCCTTTTAGAAATGCTGAAGATTTAAAAACTATTTATGAAGCCAATGGTGTGCCTCTTGCCTATTACCCATTAGCGGGGAAAAAGCACGGTGCTTGGGATGCCACAATAGACAATAGGCGCTTAGAAGAATTGGCTTTTAATTTTATTGTGGAGCAGCAAAATTTAATCGTGGAATAAATTAAAACTAATGCCAACACCTCATATAAAAATGCTTAATTCAATAAATCAGAATGTTTAAAGACCAAAAACATATTTAATTTATGGAAAAACGACTTTTAATGAAACGACTTTTTTTTATACTATTAGCAATCATTTGCACTCACAATTTAATAGCTCAAGAAGTTAAATTGAATGGTCAAAATATTGTTGATAATTCTAAACTTAAATACGCACGATGCAACCCTGATGTTGGTGAAGTTAAAAATAGCAGCGAAAATGGTAACGCAATTTTATCGTTTGAAACCATCGTTAGACCAAAGTTCATTTACAATGCATCTACTAGCATTCCATTAAAAAAACAAGCCTTGAAAAAAGGGCAAATTTTGTTGCTTTCATTTAAAGGAAAAACGATAAAATCTGGTTTAGAAACTGGTGAAGCTCGTTTTTTATGGATTGTAAAACAAAATGACAACTACAAAGGAAATATTGAAGCAACTATAAGTTTACCCAAAGAATGGCAAACATTTTATGTGCCATTTACGTTAACTGAAGATGTGCAAGAAAAAGATTTAGGATTGGTTGTGCAATTTGGTTTCCCACCGCAAATTGGTCTTATTTCCGATATTCAATTTCAAGTATTTCCAAAAGGAACTTTGTTGGAATCTCTGCCAAAAACGGCTACAAAATATGAAGGAATGGAGGCCGATGCTGAATGGAGAACAAAAGCATTTGAACGTATTGAAAAAAACAGGAAAGGAGATTTTACGTTACAATTTTTTAAAAACGGAAAACCTGTTGTAGCTGAAAATGTAACAATTGAATTGCAAAATCATCATTTTTTATGGGGAGCAATGGTATATGCATCTGATATTACTTCGAGTATACCGCATCTTATATATTTAAAAAAAGGATTCAACCTTGCTGTTTTAGGAAATGATTTAAAAATAAAAAGTTGGACTAGAGAAAAAAATAGGTTTAGAACGCTTGAAAGCCTAGAAATATTAAATAAAAATAATATCAAGGTAAAAGGTCATGTCCTTATCTGGCCAGGCTTTCATTATTTAACACCTAAATTTGAGCAAAACAAAAACAACCCTAAGAAAGTTGCGCAATTAATGCAGGATCATTTAAATGATGTTTTGAGTAAAACCAACGGGAAAATAAATAGTTGGGATGTTGTAAATGAGGCTTATACAAATAAAGATTTACAAGCAATAACAGGTTCTGAAGAAATCTTATACAATGGATTTAAAGTTGTAAATAAAATGCAGCCTAAGGTCGCCAGGTTTACAAACGAGTATGGTATTATTAGTAAAGGCGGAATAGATACACAAAAACAGCAATGGTATTTTGATTATATAAAACGTGTGGATAAAAATACTGGCGGTTTGGTAGATGGTATTGGATTGCAATGCCATATGGGATCAGATTTAACAACTCCTGAAAGAGTTCTAGAATTACTCGATTATTACGGACAGTTAAACAAAAAAATTAGTATTTCAGAATTTACGATGGATTTAACCGATTCGGACATTAGGTATCAATATACTTCCGATTTTTTAACGGCTATTTTTAGCCATCCAAGTGTAAGCGAATTTTTGTTTTGGGGCTTCCAAAATATCAATCCAAAAGCAGTAATTTATAATAACGACTGGAGTTTAGCACCCATGGGTAAAGCTTTTTTTGATTTAGTTCACAATAAATGGAAAACGAATATAACTAGCTCTTCAAACGAAAATGGAGTGCTTAAAGGAACTGGGTTTTATGGTGTTTACAGTTATCGTTTTTTGCATAACGGTAAATTAGTAAACGGTGAATTTAAAGTGCTTCCTGAAACAAATAATGTCATAAAAATACAATTATAATGAAACAATATGCATTCGTAATTTTAATATTAAGTGTCGTTCAAGTTTTTGCACAAACACAAAAACCAAATATTCTTTGGATTGTTTGTGAAGATATTAGTCCAACCCTCTCCATGTATGGGGATAATACTGCTAAAACCCCAACGCTAGATCAGCTTGCAAAAGAATCTACTGTTTACCATAATGCATTTGCACCTGTAGGTGTTTGTGCGCCAACTCGTTCATCAATCATTACAGGTATGTATCCAACAAGTATAGGTACTATGAATATGCGAACTGGAAAAGATGTGATGTCTTGGGGGGCAAGAAAATATGAAGCTGAAATTCCAATTACAGATTTGGAAGGAAACGCAATTAGACAATATTCTGCTGTTATTCCATCAGAAGTTAAATGTTTTACAGAGTACTTAAGAGCTGATGGGTATTATTGTACTAACAATCAAAAAACCGATTATCAATTTGCTGCTCCAATAACCGCATGGGATGAAAACAATGCAAAAGCACATTGGAGAAACACTCCAAAAGGAATGCCTTTTTTCTCAGTTTTTAATATAGGCATTACACATGAAAGTCAACTTTGGAAGCAAACTGGCGCACTTACTGTAGATCCAAAAACGGTACCAGTTCCACCATATTTACAGGATACGGAATTGGCTCGAAATAATATTGCACGTCATTATAGCAATGTTGAATTGATGGATATTGAAGTTGGAAAGCTGATTAAACAATTAAAAGCTGATGGACTGTATGACAATACAATTATCATGTTTTACAGCGATCACGGAGGTCCGTTACCACGACAAAAACGTGCCATTTTAGATTCAGGGTTAAAAGTTCCTTTTATGGTTAAAGGCCTTAAAAATTCAGAAAAAGGCAGCACAGATCGCTTGATCTCATTTACCGATTTAGCGCCAACAATATTGAGTTTGGCAAATATTAAACCACCAAAATATATGGATGGGGAAGCCTTTTTGGGTACCTATAAGGTTAAACCAAGAAAGTACATTTATGGTAGTTCTGATAGATTTGATGAAAGTACAGATAGAATACGCGCTATTAGGAACAAGCGCTTTTTATATTTAAGAAATTATTTTCCAGAAAAAATAAAATACAAAGAAATTGGCTATAGAAGAAACATTCCTATGATGAATGAATTACTGGAATTGAAAGAGCAACAACAATTAACTGAGGTTCAACTTGATTGGTTCAATACAAAAACCACAGAAGAATTGTACGATTGTGAGAAAGATCCTCACAATCTTATAAACCTAGCTCAAAATCCAGCTTATAAAGAATTGCTAAATACATTCAGAAAAGAAAATTTAAATAGAATTCAACAATTTCCAGATTTAGGATTAATTCCTGAAGCGCAATTAATTGATATAATGTGGCCAAATTTTGAGCAACCAACAACCAATGAAGTTAAGGTAGCAGAAAAGGCAGGTACTATTCAACTTAAATCTTCAACCAAAGGTGCTTCAATCGCTTATTTTTTAAGTGATAAACCCAATCTAGCGTTAGATTACAATAGCAATTGGAAATTGTATTCAAAACCGTTAACCGTTTCAAAAAACACATACATCTATACTTTAGCCGAACGCATTGGTTATAAGGAAAGTAATATTGAAATGCATCAAATTAAATAATTATGAAATCTAACCCTATTTATGGGGTGTAAATTTAAATGGATTGCAAACTCTTTTTTCAAACAACTATTAATTATAATTCAACCATGTTAAAAAAACATTTTTTAGTCGCTTTTTTATTGACCAATATATTTATTGGTTACAGTCAAATTAAAATTCCCAAAATAAACCCAATTGAGATTATTTACAAACAAATTGATACTATTTCATTAAAATTACACGTATATCAGCCTGAAAATTTAGACACCTCTATATCCCATCCTGCAATTGTGTTTTTTCATGGTGGTGGTTGGAACGGTGGAACTTACAAAGCGTTTTCTAGACAAGCTAGTTATTTAGCCTCAAAAGGTATGATCGCTTTTTCTGTTGATTATAGACTATTTAAAACGCATGGAACTAGTCCGTTTGAAGCTGTGAATGATGCCAAATCGGCGATGCGTTATATAAGGCAACATGCAAAACAATTACATATAAACCCTGATATGATTGCAGCCGGTGGGGGTTCAGCTGGAGGGCATTTGGCAGCGGCTTGTGGAAATGTTGTTGGTTTAGAAGAACCAAATGAAGATTTAAGTATTAGTTCTGTTCCCAACGCTTTGGTTTTGTATAACCCAGTGTACGACAATAGCAAAAATGGGTATGGGTATGGAAAAATGGAAGGGCGCCATTTAGAAATCTCACCGCTTCATAATATTAGTGTTGGTGCCCCACCAACGGTTGTGTTTTTTGGCACAAAAGACAAAACAACACCTGTAGCTTCTTCTGAAGAGTACAAAAAAAGAATGGATGCAGTTGGAAGTCGTTGTGATTTGTTTTTATATGAAGGACAAGAACATTCCTTTTTTAATAGAGGAGAATATTTTACAACAACATTATTAGAATCTGAAACATTTTTAAAGTCTTTAGGTTA
>JADWMI010000016.1:12160-17931 GCA_015767395.1 Bacteroidota bacterium
AATATTTTACAACAACATTATTAGAATCTGAAACATTTTTAAAGTCTTTAGGTTATTTATAATCGCTTTTAAAATTAATTTATAATTCAGTTCAAATTATAAAAATTTTAAAGTTTCTGGTTGTTTTAGTAACCATACTTATGTTAAGTTGCTCTAAAGTGATGGTTCACACAAGTTACTAAGGATGAAATTGAAACTAATGATGAAAAAGCTTTAGTAGGTTTTAAGGTACGATGGTGGAATAGACCTTACGTTCTGCAAAATTATTAAATAATGAGTCTTTTTATTTTTAACCATATCACCCCATATAAAAATCATTTTTCACCATAAAGCAGGTATCGAATTGATAATATTGCACCTTTAAATAACACTAATATTTTAAATCATGAACTTTATTAAAAAATCTATTTTCGTATTATTATTAATAAGCGTATCTGCGTCATCTTTTGCTCAGAAAAAAAAGTCAGCTGCTGAAAAAAGAGCTGTAATAGCTACTGATTATGTAGCAGAAAAAATGAGTTTAGATACTGATAAAAAAGCGTTTGTATATGACGTTCTATTGGATAAATTCTCTTCTAATTTATCACAATTAAGCGGTAAAAACTTATCACAAGAAGAAAAGAAAGCAATTTTCAAGGCATCAAACAAGGTGGCTACGAAAAAATTAAAAGAAATGTTTTCAGCTGAAGAAATAAAACAAATCAACAAATATCAAATAGAATCTAATAGTATAGGGAAGAAATAACTTTCATTAAAATCATAAATTCCTGTAGCTACTAAATGAAGGAATTAATTTTGCTTTTTCTTGAATTCAGAAGTAACCTCATTTAAAAATAAAGAAGAGGAATATGAGAACTATTTTTACAATTATTTTCTTAATCGGTTCATTTGTGTTAAATGCACAGGAAAACATGTTGTTAAACGCTGGATTTGAAAATTCCACACTTACAAATTGGTCAAAATCTACTTTAGCAGGTGCCAATGGTACGGTTTCAATTTCATCAAATGCACATACTGGAAACCAATCATGTGTGGCTATCACTACAGAAACAAATGGATTAATCAATAAATTTTCGCTTAAAACGCAAAATTACACTTCAAACGGGACCACTTTTGAAGCCAAAGTAATGGCTAAAACTGATGCAGCCGGGCTTGCCGCCAATGTTAAATTTAAAATTCAGTTTATTGCTGTGTCTACAACTCAAGGTAATAAATATTTTGTGTCTTCAGAATTTGAGTTAACTGACCAATTCAAAGAATATACCTTTACTAAAGATTTAGGGTTGGAGGATGTTACAGCAATAAAATTAACCTTCCAATGTGGTGGTTTTTTAGGAAATTATTATTTTGATGATGCCTCATTAATAAATGTAACGCCCGTTGAACCACCAATTTCCATTATACCCGTTGCAATTACACCAATAACCAAAATTACAACTGCAAATAAAATAATAGCCTTTACTTTTGATGATGGCCCCGATAGTAGTTTAACTTCTCAAATTGCAAAGCTTTTTGAAGATAACGGTGGGCATGCTACTTTTTTTAATATTGGAAATAACTTGGCTGGAAATGAAAGTGCTATTCAAGCACTTTTAAATAAGGGTCACGAAATTGGAAACCACTCCATAAGCCATGCAAGAATTCCTGATTTACCATCAGATGATGAAATATACCATGAAATTGTTGACTTTCAAGAATTGTACAAAACTACATTCAATTACACACCAGCACTGTTTAGAGCTCCATTTCTAGATTATGGACAAATTAGGAGCGAAGACTTAATTACGCCCAATGAAGATAATAGCGTTGGTGGGGTACTAACAACTAAAAATTTACTTCCAATAAATGCATCTGTTTATGCAAACGATGCTGCTGAAACCACAACAGCAACTGCTGTATATGCCAATTTAAATGGCAATATTAAAGGAGGCGACATTATTTTATGTCATGAGCGCGCACATACACTTGAAGCTTTACAAACTTTAATTCCCGAATTAAAAGCTGCGGGTTTTACATTTGTAAGCGTTTCAGAATTATTGCAGATTGAACAAGGGTGGACAACCATTGCGCCAACTGATACTAACATACAGTTTGAAGGAAGTAATTTTATAAAAAACAGCAATAACGAGTTACAGTTACACCGTCATTCCGATGCTGTTTATGCAGGTTCTAACCTATCCAATTTATTCAGCCCAATATCGGCAAGAACTTGTTCAGGAGTTGTCGTAAAATTTAAAACCAGCAGTCCAACAGTAAATGTAAAATTTAGAATGGCTGAAGGAAAGGATGAAAAAGCGACTTTTGGAATCTTTCAAAATAATGAATTTATAGCAACCACCTTGTTTCCGTATGTTTCAGAAAGTGAAATTTTAGTTGAATCAACCAGTCAACATCCAGGAGAAGAAGTGGTTTATAAAATTACCTTACCAACATTTACCGATGTTCATTTTACAGGTATTGAAGTTGAAGAAGGGCACCAACTTGTTTCTTTTTCAGAAGCAGTGAAACCCATTTATGTAGCTTATGGAAATTCTATAACACATGGGCGAGGGCAATCTTCAACACATGAAACCTATCCCTATTTATTAGCAGAAAAATTAGGGTACCAATTGATTAATCTTGGTGTTGGTGGGGCCAAAACTTCTCAAGTAATGGCAGAAATGATTCGTGATGAATTTGATCATATTGATATGATGACCATTTTAATTGGTTATAACGATTATAATGGTGAAGGGATTGATATCGTAACCTATACCCAGCGATATAACAATGTTATTTCAACAATACGAAGTACACACCCAACTACAAAGTTGTTTTGTATCACCATGACAACTACAACAAATAATACCGCTCTAAAAACAGGTATTGCTGCAGATGATTTTAGAAATGTGGTTACAACTATAGTAAATGAGAAAAAGCAGGCAGGAGATTTAAATATTTTTCTAATAAAAGGAGAAGATTTAACAACTGAAAGCGATTTAAATGATCCCGTACATTTAAATGTTGTAGGGGCCAGTAATTTTGCGGATGGATTGTATGCTAAAATAAATGCTGATTTAACGCTAAGTGTAGAAACCGAAAAAAAAAAAGAAGAAGAATTAATTATTTACCCTAACCCTGCTACAGATAAGGTGTTTTTCAAAACTTTACAAAAAATTGAACGCATTAATTTGTACGATTTAAATGGTCGTAAAACAGCATGTGAGCTGTTAGATAATGGTTCTTTAAGCACTAAGGAATTGGCTACAGGAATGTATTTAATACAAGTTACCTATAGCAATGGAGAACAGGTGTCTAAAAAAATACTGGTAAATTAAATGGTTCCAAACTAACCTAAAAGAATATAATCTATGAAAACATTAAATAATACAAAATTAAGCTTCTTATTTTCGACTCTGCTTACTTCAGTATTTTGTTTCAATGGTGCTGCACAGGATATTTCAACAATATTACCAACAGATGCAAGAATTCAAATTGAAGGAAGTAATTACATAAAAGTTGATAATGGCGAATTGGTATTGCATCGTCATTCTGATGAGGTCTATGCTGGGACTACACAAAGTAATTTATTCAATCCCGAGAAAGCGAGATCTAGTAGTGGTATTCTAATAAAATTTAAAACCAATAGTCCTACCCTAAAAGTGAACTTTAGAATAATTGAAGGTGGAAGTAACAATACATTGTTTGCTGTTTTTCAAAATGATGTATTTGTTGAAAATAACAATTTTAAATTTGAAGCAGGAAAAGAAATTTCATTAAATATAACATCAAAACACCCCGGAGAAGAAGTGGTTTATAAAATTGCCTTACCACTAAAAAGAGACGTTCATTTTTTAGGAATTGAGGTGGAAAATGGTTTTGAAATTGTTTCTTTTCCCGAAGAAAAAAAACCAATCTATGTTGCTTATGGTGATTCTATAACACACGGAACAGGCCAGGCTGCAACGCCCGAAACCTATGCCTATATTATAGCTGAAAAATTTGGTTTTGAGTTATTTAATTTAGCAGTTGGGGGTGCAAAAACATCACAGGTAATGGCTGAAATGATACGTGATGATTTTAAAGAAATTAATGTTATGACGGTTTTAATTGGTTTTAATGATTATAACGGCCAAGGAATTGATCTTGAAGCTTATAAAAAACGTTACAATGATGTGCTTGCAACAATTAGATCAAAACATAAAAAAACAAAAATATTTTGTATCACTATGACTGCTACAACAGCCACTAAATCGAAAAAAACTGGAATTGCAGCAGATGAATTTAGAGCTGTTGTTAAAAATATTGTTGCAAAAATACAAGCCTCTGGTGATGCCAATATATTTTTAATAGAAGGTGAAAAAATCACAACCGAAGCCAATTTAAAGGATGCCGTACATTTCTCTGTTGAAGGTGCTAGTGATTTTGCCTATGAGTTGTACAAAAAAATGAATACAGTATTAAACAAATAAGAAGTAAACATTTCTTGGTATGAAATTATTAAAATATTTTCATTGCTAAATATGCTAAATTGAAATGATTACTATAACCAATTTATAAGACTTAAATGAAATACCTTTTGAATAGAACAACCTTCACTCCGTTTTTTAATTTACTGCCCGTAGTAATAAGTTTAGTCGTTAGTTTGCATTGTTCAGCACAAGAAACCAAATTACCAAAAAGCAATTCAATCTCAAATCCGTTGGCTAAAAGTGTATTTATAGTCCCAACAGATAACCGAATACAAATTGAAGGGAGTAATTATATAAAATCTGAAGGTGATGCATTGGTGTTACACCGTCATGCTGATGCTGTTTACAAAGGAACCAATTTAAGTAATTTATTCCATCCAATTCCGGCGAGAACATGTGCAGGAATTGTTTTAAAGTTTAAAACCAAAAGTCCAACTGCAAAAGTAAAATTTCGCATCATTAAAGGAAAAAACATTGACCCAGTTTTTGCAGTATTTCAAGATGGCGTATTTGTAGAAAATAAAAGTTTTAAATATGTGCCAGATCAAGAAATAGTACTTGATTTAAAATCGTTGAAAGCAGGAAGAGATATTGAATATAAAATTACATTCCCTTTAAAAACGGATGTACATTTTTTAGGCATTGAACTTAAAAATGGTTTTGATATCGTTTCTTACCCAAAAGATAAAAAACCTACTTATGTTGCTTTTGGAGACTCTATAACACACGGCTCTGGGCAGCTAACTACACCAGAAACCTATCCATATATAGTGGCAGATAAATTTGGATTTGAGTTGTACAATATTGCCGTTGGAGGTGCTAAAACATCACAAGTAATGGCAGACTTGATTAAAAACGATTTTAAGGAAATTGATGTAATTACCATTTTAATTGGCTTTAACGATTACAATGCCGAAGGGGTTACGGTTGAAACTTATAAAAACAGGTACGAAGGTGTTTTAAATGCCATTAGAACGGCGCATCCTAAAACAAAAATATTTTGTATCACTATGACCGCAACCAAAAACAACAATGCTAAAAAAACAGGAATTGCAGCTGATGATTTTAGGGCAGTGGTTAAAAATAACGTAGCTAACAGACGTGCAAGCGGTGATGCCAATATATTTTTAATAGAAGGCGACAAAATTACAACCGAAGCCAATTTAAAAGATGCCGTACATTTCTCTGTTGAAGGTGCTAGAGATTTTGCCGTTGAGTTGTACACAAAAATGAGTGCAATTTTAAATTAGGATATCAAGCAGGTGATAATGTTATAATAGATAATAAGATAGCTTTTGATAATGTTGATGTTTCATTTAG
>JADWMI010000017.1:0-14044 GCA_015767395.1 Bacteroidota bacterium
CAGGTTTTATGAAGGAGGATATATTTTCAGAATTCGAAATTGGAAATATGAGTGATGAAAACTATGATAAAATAGATCTTCATAAAAACGTAGTTGATGCTGTTACCTTGGTTTCTCCAAAAGGGCAGCCAATGAAACGAGAATCTGACTTGATTGATGTTTGGTTCGATTCAGGATCTATGCCGTATGCACAATGGCATTATCCGTTTGAAAACAAGGAATTAATTGACGAGAATAAATTTTTCCCTGCAGATTTTATTGCTGAAGGGGTAGATCAAACACGTGGTTGGTTTTATACTTTGCACGCAATTGCGACTATGGTTTTTGATTCTGTTGCCTATAAAAATGTGGTATCTAACGGCTTGGTATTAGACAAGGAAGGAAAGAAAATGTCTAAGCGTTTAGGAAATGCCGTAGATCCGTTTGAAACAATGGACAAATACGGTGCAGATGCTACACGTTGGTATATGATTTCAAATGCAAATCCTTGGGATAATTTAAAGTTTGATATTGAAGGAATAGATGAAGTGCGACGTAAGTTTTTTGGAACTTTATACAACACGTATTCATTCTTCTCCTTATATGCCAATTTAGATAATTTCACCTATGCTGAAGATGAAATAGCAATTGAAGATAGACCAGAAATTGATCGTTGGGTACTGTCTGAACTAAATACATTGATTAAAAATGTAGAGAAGTTTTACGAAGAATATGAGCCAACAAAAGCAGCCCGTGCAATTCAAGATTTTGTTGGAGAAAATTTGAGTAACTGGTTTGTGCGTTTAAGCAGAAGACGTTTTTGGAAAGGGGAATACGGACAAGATAAAATTTCAGCATACCAAACGCTTTACACTTGTTTGTTAAATGTTGCAAAATTAGCTTCTCCAATAGCACCATTTTTTATGGACAATTTGTATAAAGATTTAATTTCAGTTTCTGGTAAGGAAAACTTTGAATCTATACATTTAGGAACTTTTCCAGCTTTTGACGAAAGTATGGTAGATAGTAAGTTGGAACATAAAATGCAACAAGCTCAAAAAATATCTTCAATGGTATTGTCGTTGCGTAAAAAAGAGATGATAAAAGTGCGTCAGCCACTTCAACGAATTATGATTCCTATTTTGGATGAAAATGATAGAGAAGAAATTTTAGCTGTTGAAAACTTAATTAAATCTGAAGTAAATGTTAAGGAAATTGAATTGATTGATGATGCTTCTGGAATCTTGGTGAAGACCATAAAACCAAACTTTAAAGTACTTGGACCAAGATTTGGGAAAGATATGAGGTTTGTTGGGCAAGCCATTCAGAAATTATCTCAAGATGAAATTGCAATTGTTGAAAAACAAGGTGAAATTTCTATAGAAGTAAATGGAAATTTTGTAAATTTATCACAAGCAGAGGTTGAAATTTCATCACAAGACATTGAAGGTTGGTTAGTGGCTAACCAAGGAAATTTAACGGTAGCCTTAGATGTAACAATCACAGATGATTTAAGAAAAGAAGGGAATGCACGTGAGCTTGTTAACAGAGTCCAAAATTTACGTAAAGAAACGGGCTTAGAAGTAAACGATAGAATCAAATTAATTCTGCAAAAAAATGATATATTAGAGCGCTCAATTGTAGCGAATGAAGAATATATAAAAACGGAAACCCTAACCAATGAATTGGTGTTTGTGGAATTTTTAGAGGAAGGTACTGAAATTGCCTTTGACAATGTAAATACCAAAATATTAATTGAAAAATTGTAAGCTTTATGAACGAAAACAACAAATACTCCGACAAAGATTTAGCTGAATTTAAAGAAATAATTCAACAAAAAATAGCGCACGCAGAAGAGGACTTAGGTTTGATAAAAAGTGCTTTTAAAAATGACAGTAATAACGGTACTGATGATACATCCCCAACTTTTAAAGCATTTGAGGAAGGGTCAGAAACGATGTCAAAAGAGGCAAACGTACAGTTAGCCATTCGTCAAGAGAAATTTATTAGAGATCTAAAAAATGCTTTGTTACGAATTGAAAACAAAACTTACGGTGTTTGCCGTGTTACAGGTAAATTAATTCAAAAAGAGCGTTTAAAATTAGTGCCACATGCTACTTTAAGTATTGAGGCAAAAAGAATGCAGCAATAACAAATAGAAAATTATAATTTAAAGCTTCCTGTTTGGGAGCTTTATTTTTTATTACA
This sequence comes from Bacteroidota bacterium, assembly GCA_015767395.1. Next base: position 2,188 of record JADWMI010000017.1, read on the forward strand.
ATTCAGTAAAAGATATTACATTGAAAAAATCGGTAATTATTATCATTTTAATTTTATTAATTGATCAAATAAGTAAAATTTATATTAAAACAAATTTTCTTTATGGTGAAGAAGTTGTCGTTTTTGATTGGTTTAGAATTCATTTTATTGAAAATAATGGAATGGCCTGGGGAGCTGAATTTGGCGGTAAGGCGGGAAAATTATTTTTAACAATTTTTAGATTGTTTGCAATCACAGGAATAGGTTATTGGTTGTATAAATCAATAAAGAGTAACGCGCATGTTGTTTTAGTAGTTGCGATTTCTTTTATTTTTGCTGGGGCCATGGGTAATATAATTGACTCGGTTTTTTATGGTGTAATTTTTAACACGCCTTATAATGAAGTTGCAACCTTATTTGCTGAAGAGCCTTATGGGAATTTATTTTTCGGAAAAGTAGTTGACATGCTTTATTTTCCAATATGGAGTGGTGATTTACCAGAATGGTTGCCAATTTGGGGAGGAAAACCTTTTACTTTTTTTAATGCGATTTTTAATGTTGCTGACAGTGCAATTTCGGCTGGTGTTGGTTTGTTAATTGTTTTCAATAAAAAAGCATTTCCAAAAGATTAAATAACTATTTTTTTAACATTTCAAGCATCGCAATTAATTCATCTTTCATTTGACTATTTTGTTCGTTTAGAGGTAGATTTCTGGAGTGCAACAGGTTTTTAGATTCCAGAGGGTCAACACTTAAATCAAATAATACTTCTTCTCCACTTTCAAACAACATATATTTATGCGTGTGGTTTCTGATGGTTATATCAGCAGCATTCGGATTTTCACCAGTTTCAGAATACACATAATCCCTAATTGAATCACCTGAATTCGATAATAAATCCTTAAAACTATAACTGTCATTTATTTTAAAAACTTCAATACCTGCAATATTCGCTATGGTTGCATATAAGTCGGTAATGTTAATCAATGCATTTTCGGTTTCATGAATTCTATCAACATTTTTTCCTGAAATTACCATAGGCACATTTACACCACCTTGATACAAAGAGCCTTTGGCTCTTCTTGAATTATAAGTTTGAACAACCTGATTTGGTGTGCCATTATCTCCAAAAAAAATAATCACAGTGTTTTCTTTCTCCTGAGTAGTCATTGAACTTAAAAGTCTACCAATTTCCGTATCCATTGCTTCTAACATAGCTAAATAATAAGGTAACGGATTGGCTTCAATACTAGCATCATCTGTTGGTAAATTGCCCTTAGAATGTAAATTTGTTGGTGGTAAATGAAAAGGTTCATGAGGTGCATTATAAGCCAGCCATAAAAACCAAGGTTTGGTTTGATCTTCAACCCAATCAATGGCTAAGTCGGTATATTTTGTAGTGGTATATTCAGAAGAGGAAGAGGATTGATTGTATTCTACTAAGTTCCAATTCCAATAGGTTTTTAATCCACCACCCAAAGAACCAGCATAATAGTCAATTCCCATATTTGTTGGGTGATTGGCATCATTTGATAAATGCCATTTACCTATTACGGCATGACTGTATTCATTTCCTAAATTACTGTCTAAATATTTTTGAAGAGAAATCTCGGAAGTCGAAAGCTTGTCATCAACTTTCATAACATTGGTTCTAAAGCCATATTTTCCTGTGAGCAATGTTGAGCGGGTAGGCGTACAAGTAGGATTTGACCATACATTGTTAAATGTAATCCCTGAATTTATAAGACTTTGCAATGTTGGCATGAAAGGCTTCTCTGGACCAATTTCATAACCAGGACAAGCATCTAATCCCATATCATCGGCAATTATTAGTAAAATATTTGGTTTTTTAGTTGTTTCAGGATTTTCTATATCCGGATCCTCCTCAAGTTCAAAATCATTTTCTTTACCACAAGAAACAACCATAAATACAATAAGAAATAAGAGACCTAATTTGTTATAATTCAACATATTTTATTGATTTATGTTACGTACACATCGTACGTAATTATATACATACCTAACATCACCTTGCGGACCAAAAAATTGTGGATAATCATTTTTATTGCCACTCTTTGGATCGCTACGTTGACAACCAGCGCCGTGAACATCCATTAAAGTACCATTCATTTCTCCTTGACCTTCACCAAAAGCAATATAAACGGCACCGGCATAAGGATTTGCACCATCTAAATGTGAAGTACCTGTCCAGTAAAAAGGATAATTTTTGTTTCCTTTAGGATCAGAAATTTCAGTACATTCAAAAATAGGACTCATAGCTGGTGAATTTGTAGTTTGTAGAGATCTTGTATAATCAATAATACTTTGTAGCTCTTTAGCATTTGGTAAACGCCAATCGCTTTTGTTTGCTAATTCCAAACCCTCTGCATAGGTCAAAGATTCTGACCAATCTCTTGAAGTTCCGTCATCCGATTTTTGCCACATTAATCCGGTAGCTACATCGCTAATAGTACCATCACCGTTATCAATAAAATTGTTTTTCCCATAGTCGGTATTTCCACGTACCATTCTAAAATACATGGTGTTTGGATTGCTTGTTCTTGGATTGTATTTTGGATACCCTTTTATACGTCCGTCAACAAAATTTACACCAAATACAGTTTCATCAGCATTCATTGTTTTGCCAACATATGCTGTTTCAGACCAAGTTTGTGCATCAATTTCACGTTCCCCAATGAAAGTGTCTCCTAATGGTTGATTGAAATAATTAGTATCTATAAATAAATCGATAGCTGTTTCTCCTTTTACTTTTCCAGTGAACAAAATTAAAGAATATAATTCTTTAATAGTTGGCACTCTCCAATCTGTATGGTTTCCTAAAGTTGAAGCAGTTGCTTTGACCGAAGCTTCTTCAAAAGTAATTTTTGAACCCATCTCTTTTTCCCACATCAAACCAGTTACATTATCGGTGATGGTGCCGTCACTATTATCTGTATAGGATGGTTGATTTCCGTCATAAGTAGCATCTTGCCCGTAAAAATCTTGTCCTACTGAAGGTTCGGAAATAATATTTGCGTCGCTATAATAATCTTTGATACCCGTATCTACAATTGTATACGGTTTTTCAATATTTGGAATTTCAGTGTTGGTTCCCGATTCATCTTCTATACCATCATTATCATTACTACAAGCTGTAGTTAAAAGTATTCCAATTATTAACCAATTCATTTTTTTTAGTTTTAGCATTTAGGGATTTGTTTAGGTTGGTGTTAGGACTTGAAAAAAAAGAAAAGGTTTAAAATAGTTGGTAATTTAAAATCTAATCGTACATTTGCGATGAACTTATGAAAAGAACAAAAGAAACTATAGAATACCAAGTTGAAACCGAAGAATTAGCCAGATTTGCAAAAGCTTTAGGGCATCCTACTCGTATTAAGATTTTAAATTATTTAGAAAATCAAAGTTGCTGTTTTACAGGTGATTTATTGGAAGTTATTCCGTTGGCTCAATCAACAATTTCACAGCATTTAAAAGAATTAAAAGATGCAGGTTTAATTCAAGGAGAAGTAAGTCCTCCAAAAATTAAATATTGTATTCATCAAGAAAATTGGGATAAAGCAAAGCAATTATTCAGTGATTTTTTTAATAACAATAGAAATATTATTACGTGTAAGTAAAAAAATTTAACATTATTAATCGTGTATTTGCGATTGATAAAATAAAAAAACAACAAAATGAAGATTCAACAAATAAAGGAGCATCTAAGGAATTTAAATACCATAGCGTTTCAATTACCAAATGGTAATTTAGTACCTAATCATTTTCATGTAACCGAAGTAGGTAAAGTAACAAAACATTTTATTGACTGTGGAGGAACACTTAGAAATGAAGTAGTGGCAAATTTTCAGTTATGGGAAGCAAACGATTATGACCATCGTTTACATCCTGAAAAATTAATTCATATTATTGAATTATCGGACAAGTTTTTAAATCTTGGTAATTTAGAAATTGAGGTAGAATATCAAGGATCAACAATTGGTAAATACGGGTTGGATTTTGACGGAACAAACTTTTTATTAACCACAAAACAAACTGATTGTTTGGCGCAGGATAAATGTAAAGTTCCAGAAGAAAAAACAAAACTTCAATTCTCAGATTTAGAGAATAATGCCTCTGGCAGTTGTTCGCCTGATTCAAATTGCTGTTGATGGTGTTGGTTAGACAATAAAACGTTTGAAAGAAGAAGTAAATAAATTAAAAAGATAAAAGATGAAAACAATTAAAATATTAGGCACTGGTTGCCCAAGTTGTTTAAGTGCAGAAAAAGTGGTTGCTGAAGTTGTTAACGAATTAAATATAGAAGCTAAAATTATCAAAGTAACCGAAATTATGGATATCATGATGTACGATGTTATGCGTACACCAGCCATAGTTATTGATGAAAAAGTAGTGATAAAAGGGAAAGTTCCTAGTAAAGATGAAATGAAAGCACTGTTAGTGGATAATTTTGCTAATAACGCCTGTTGTTCTGATGAAAGCACAGACTCTTCTTGTTGCTCATCAGATGAAAATGAATCAGGTTGTTGTTAAAAAAAATAAAGCATGTTATTTAAGAAAATCAAAAGTACCATTGGTTCATTAGAGAATGTTAAGATTTCAAATGAGCGCAAGTTAGAATTACAACCATTAATAGCTTTTATCCAAGAGAACGTTTTACACCATAAAAATGTAAACCTAAACTTTATTTGTACGCATAATTCACGAAGAAGTCATTTATCACAAGTTTGGGCGCAGGCAGCAGCACATTATTATAATGTAAAAAATGTGTGTTGTTATTCGGGTGGAACTGAAGCTACAGCAATGTTTCCAATGGCTGCTCAAACATTGGTGTCGGCCGGTTTTCAAATCGTAAAATTATCCAAAGAAAGCAACCCAATATACTGTATTAAATATGCTGAAAATGAACATCCTATTATTGGGTTTTCAAAAAAGTATGATGATCAATTCAATCCTAAAAGTGAATTTGCAGCTATTATGACATGTAACAATGCGGATGCTGGTTGTCCTTTTATTTCAGGAGCAGATAAACGAATTCCTGTAAAATACGACGACCCAAAAGCATTTGATAATACGTCTCAACAAAAAGAAAAATACCAAGAAAGAAGCAATCAAATAGCATCTGAAATGTTATTTGTTTTTTCTCAAATTAAATAATAATGAATAAAAGACTTAAATTTTTAGATCGCTACTTAACCTTATGGATTTTCTTAGCAATGGCCATTGGTGTAGGACTGGGTTATTTATTTCCTCAGATAGGAGGAATAGCGGATTCTTTTTCAGTAGGAACAACCAATATTCCATTGGCAATTGGATTGATTTTAATGATGTACCCACCGTTAGCAAAGGTTGATTACAGTTTAATTCCAACTGTTTTTAAAGACACCAAATTAATGTCCATGTCTTTGTTTATGAACTGGGTAGTTGGCCCGATTTTGATGTTCGTTTTAGCCGTAATTTTTTTAAGAGACGAACCAGGTTATATGTCTGGTTTAATTTTAATTGGGTTGGCACGTTGTATTGCGATGGTAATTGTTTGGAACGATTTAGCAGGCGCAAGTAGAGAATATGGAGCAACCTTGGTAGCCTTAAATAGTGTATTTCAAATTTTCACCTACAGTTTTTATGCCTGGTTGTTTATTACCGTATTGCCAAATTATTTTGGTTTGGAAGGTTTTGATGTTGATATTTCTATTTATGAAGTAGCAAAAAGTGTTGCTATCTATTTAGGGATACCATTTTTAATGGGGTATTTAAGTAGATATTTTATTGTAAAGTATAAAGGATTGGATTATTACAATCGAAAATTCATTCCGTTTATCTCTCCAATAACTTTAATTGCATTGTTGGGAACCATTGTGTTGATGTTTAGTTTAAAAGGAGATTTAATTGTTGAAATTCCTTTCGATGTATTAAAAATTGCAGTGCCGTTGGTAATCTATTTTATATTGATGTTTTTTGTGAGTTTCTTTACTGGAAAAGCAATGGGTATTGATTATAAACGAAATGCAGCAGTTGCATTCACTGCGACAGGAAACAATTTTGAATTAGCAATTGCCGTAGCAATTGCCGTTTTTGGATTGAATTCTCAACAAGCATTTACAGGTGTAATTGGACCATTGGTTGAAGTACCAGTTTTAATATTGTTGGTGAAAGTTTCTTTATGGTTAAAGAAAAAATATTATAAATAACGTTTGTTGATGAAGTTTGATGACATTCCTGCGAAGGCAGGAGTCGAAACTTAACGGACTATGGATTCCTGCCTTCGCAGGAATGACAAGACAGATCAGTAAAAAATAGAAGCAACTTGCAGTTGCTTATTTACAATAATTTAGGTTGTTTTTATATTATGTTTAAATGGATTGAAAATTTAGCGGATTGGTTGGTTTTTGATCTTTTCAATTTAGATCAAGGGAATCATTTAGCAGAAGCGTTTCATTTCTTTATTTACGATAGTATAAAAATACTGTTGCTGGTTTTTGTAATTATCTTTTTTATGGGAATTGTAAATAGTTATTTTCCAGTAGAAAAAGTTAGAAACTACTTATCGCGAAAAAAATTATACGGATTCGAATATTTAATGGCCTCAATTTTTGGGGTTGTTACACCTTTCTGTTCTTGTTCATCTGTTCCGTTGTTTATAGGCTTTGTAAAAGGAGGTATTCCTTTAGGTGTGACTTTCGCCTTTTTGGTAACCTCGCCTTTGGTTAATGAAGTTGCCATAGGTTTGTTTATAGGACTGTTCGGGGTAAAAACTACAGTGATTTATGTTATTAGCGGTATTTTATTGGGAACCATTTCTGGGGTAATTCTTCAAAAGTTAAAATTGGAGAAATATTTATCACCATGGGTACAAAAAGTGTTGGAAAATTCTCAAAAAGAAACAGAGAAATTTGAGTTAGAGCATACTTCATTTAAAGGTAAATTACCTTCCATTTGGAAAGAAACCACTACTATTTTAAAAGGAATTCTACCTTATATTTTAGTAGGTTTAGCCATTGGAGGATTGATGCATGGGTATATTCCTGAAGGTTTCTTTGAGCAATATTTAAGTAAAGACAATTGGTTTGCAGTACCAATCGCTACCATTTTGGCGGTGCCAATGTATTCAGGAGCATCGGGTGTTTTACCGGTAGTGCAAGTGTTAGTGGCAAAAGGAATTCCTTTAGGAACAGCCATTGCCTTTATGATGGGGGTTGTTGGTTTGTCGTTGCCAGAGGCCATGTTATTAAAAAAAGTAATGACCGTTAAGTTGATAGGAATCTTTTTTTCTGTCGTAACTTTATGTATTATTATTTCGGGATATGTTTTTAATCTAATTTTATAAATTTCTACAAAATGAAAAAGTTTAACATTCTAGTACTTATTTTAGTGAGCACCTTATTATTTTCTTGCAATGGGAAAATTAAAAAGGAAAAACCAATAGTCGAAACCTTAACGAATAGAATTGAAGTAATCGATTTTCATTCTACCCATAGGTGTATGACTTGTAACGCAATTGAAGCGAATACAAAATATACCCTAGACACTTATTTTCCAAATGAGTTAAAAAAAGAAAGCATTACTTTTCAAGTTGTGAATGTTGATGAGGAAGAAAATTATAAAATGGCTGAGAAATTTGAAGCCACTGGAACAGCTTTGTTTATAAATGTAATTGTTGATGGGAAAGAAACATCAATCGATCTTACTGAATTCGCATTTATGGAAGGAAATGATCAAGAAGTTTTTTCAACAAAATTGAAAGCTAAAATTGATGAAGCGTTAAAGAAAATTTAAATGGAATTTCTAAAAACGCTATTGGAAAATTATAATATTCCAATACTCTCAGCTTTTATATTGGGATTAATGACTGCAATTAGTCCCTGTCCTTTAGCAACAAATATTACCGCAACAGCATTTATCTCAAAAAATATTTCTGACAAAAAAATGGTGTTTTTTAGTGGTGTTATTTATGCTTTAGGGAGAGCTTTTAGTTATACGGCTATTGGTTTAATTTTATATTTTGGAGCTAGTAAATTTCAGGTCGCCAGATTTTTTAGCCAAAACGGAGAATTTTTTTTAGGGCCTTTACTAATTATTATAGGTTTAATTATGTTGAATATAATTAAATTAAACTTTTTAGGAAAGTTCAATTTCACAGAAAAACTTACAGAAAAATTAGAAGGAAAAGGCTTATTAGGCTCTTTTTTGATTGGAGTTGTGTTTGCATTGGCTTTTTGCCCGTACAGTGGTGCATTGTATTTTGGAATGCTAATTCCTATGACCATTTCTAGTTTTGATGGTTTGTATTTACCAATAGTTTTTGCTTTTGGAACAGGGTTACCAGTTATTTTATTTACTTATTTACTTGCTTTTGCAGCCGGAAGTGTTGGCGTCTTTTACAGCAAAATAGTTCGTACTGAAAAAGTAATGCGATTAATTGCTGGAGTTACTTTTGTTGCAACTGGAATTTATTATGTTTTAATTTTTTCTGAAATCCTATAATTTTAACTAAATTAGTTAAAAATATTTTTGCTATGAAATTAATTGACCAAATAAAAGATACTCCAATTCAATCTAAAATATTATTTATTGTCGTCATTTTAGCCATTGTTTTTTATTCTTGCGTTATTGTATAGGGATAATTTTAACTATTCACAAAAAATAATGCCCGTTAAAAAACGAGCATTATAAGTAGTCTATTTTAAAAAAAAATATTGTCTATTGAGAATTTGTTAACTCATTTACAAATTTCAATAAATCGTCAATTTCAACGTGATCCATTATAATTACCTTGTACCAACTATTTGTGCCATCGTGTGTGTCTGGAACCAATCCGAATTTTAAAGCCAAACTTTCAGGAACATATTTAGATTTTAAGGTTACAATATTCATATGAGGATCTCTAAAATACTCAATATTTAAGTTGTCCATTTGAGAACAAAACCATTCAGTTCTAAGTAATAAAGTGTTTATTTTTTCAAACCAACCATAATAACCATAACTAAATAAAATCATCCAAACAGCAATAGCGTTTGCGCCTGAGCGGCTACCAACTAGGGTTAAATCCATTCCATCTACATATTGAGCCTCTTTGGTTAAAACATTTTCAATTAAGCCTTTTCTACATAAAAAAACACCTGTACCATAAGGAGCTTGTAACAGTTTATGCGCATCAATAGTTATTGAAGAGATATTGGGGTTTTCAAAATTAATAGTGGATTGTCTATTTGAAATCGGGTAAATAAAACCGCCAAAAGCACCATCTACATGAATTTTAAACTCGACTTTGTGATTGGTTAAAACGTCAGCATATACATCAGGGTTGTCTATAGATCCAAACATGGTTGTTGCCATGTTTGAAATTACCATAAAGTATTTTTTTCCTTCAGATTTTAGATTTGTAACAATTGCATCTAATTCTTCAGTAATTATTTCTCTGGTATCAAAGTTTACCGGAATTGAAACGGTGTCAACACTTAATAAATTGGATCCTTTATGAACAGAATAATGCGTATCAACTGACGATAAAATTACCATTTCATTTAAAGAGGCATTAAAATCTCTTTTAAATAGGTTTCTGTAAATCCAAAGTGCCTGAATGTTTGCCTCAGTTCCACCAGTAGCAATGTAACCATCGTACTCATTTTCTTCAGCGTTAAAAATATCAACAGCTAAAACTTCAATAATTTCTCTTTCCAATTCTTGAGAGCCCTTAAAGGCACCCTCACTTTTACCCAAGGTATGACAACCAATATTATTAGGATTGGCAACAAACGATTTTAATAAAGGAGAGACATTTAAAAACGCACCATTTGTGTTAAATACATTTTCATCCAAGCGAGAAACAGGGTAACCTAAATATTTACTTGTTTGAAAATTAACATTGGCATCTAAAGCTTCATCAATTCTGGAGATTAATTTTTCTTTTGAATATTTTTTCCAATATTTCATTTTAAGTATTTTAAATTATATTTAAAAAAAGCCTATCGAAAGGTGTTTTTTTAAACTTTTCGCAAAATTACATATTTTTTGTTAGTAAAAGAATTTTTAATCGACACATTTATTTAGAATATAATTGAATAAAAATGAGTATTTTTAATTATTAAACAGACTATTTTTGGAATTAGAAATTCAAATAAAAACTTTACCAAATCAACCAGGCGTTTATCAATATTATGATAAAGAGGGTGTTATTTTATATGTAGGAAAAGCAAAAAACTTAAAAAAAAGAGTTGCTTCTTATTTTACAAAAAATCACGAATACGGAAAAACGAAGGTACTCGTAAAAAAAATCGCTAGTATAAAACACATTGTTGTAAATACGGAGACTGATGCTTTATTGCTTGAAAACAATTTGATTAAAAAGTATCAGCCGCGATACAATGTTATGTTGAAGGATGATAAGACATATCCTTGGATTTGCATTAAGAAGGAAAGGTTTCCTCGAATATTTTTAACGCGAAATGTTATAAAAGATGGTTCGGAATATTTTGGACCGTATACTTCTGTAAGAACAGTAAGGGCTTTATTGGATTTAATAAAAGAGTTGTATTTGTTAAGATCATGTAATTATGATCTGAGTGAAAAGAATATTGAAAATGGTAAATACAACGTTTGTTTAGATTATCATATTGGGAACTGTAAAGGGCCTTGTGAAGGTTTACAGTCAGAAGAAGATTACAATAGTGATATTATTGCCATTCGAAATATTGTAAAAGGAAATTTTAAAGAAGCGTTAATAGCCTTTGAAGAATTAATGATGCAATTTTCAGATGAAATGGAGTTTGAAGAGGCGCAAAAAATTAAGGAAAAAATAGATTTATTAGCCAATTATCAGGCGAAATCTACCGTTGTAAATCCATCAATTACAAATGTAGATGTTTTTTCCATTGTGTCAGATGAAAGTTATAGTTATGTAAATTTCTTTAAAATTTCTAATGGATCCATCATTCAATCCCATACTTCAGAAATAAAAAAGAAATTAAACGAAACAGATAAACAGTTATTAGAATTGTCAATTATTGAAATCCGACAACGGTTTAATTCCCAATCAAAAGAAATTTATGTCCCTTTTAAGGTCGATTTAGGGGAAAACCTAAAAGTAACGGTTCCTAAATTGGGCGATAAATTAAGAATTGTTGAGTTAAGTATTAGAAATGCAAAATATTTTAGACAGGATAAATTAAAGCAAATTAAAATTGTTGATCCAGATAGGCATGTAAACCGAATTATGGAGCAAATGCAAAAGGATTTACGATTGTCTAAACAACCAAGACATATTGAATGTTTTGACAATTCCAATATACAAGGTACACATCCAGTGGCGGCTTGTGTTGTATTTAGAAACGGAAAGCCAAACAAAAAAGAATATCGAAATTTTAATATTAAAACAGTAGAAGGTCCAGATGATTTTGCTTCTATGGAAGAAGTGGTTTTTAGACGCTACAAACGGTTGCAAGAAGAAGGGCAAGAACTTCCTCAGTTAATTGTGATTGACGGTGGTAAAGGACAATTATCATCAGCTTTAAAAAGTTTGGATGTGTTAGGCTTACGGCATAAAATCGCCATTATTGGCATTGCCAAGCGATTAGAGGAAATATATTATCCTGATGATTCGGTACCCTTATATTTAGATAAAAAGTCTGAAACCTTAAAAATTATTCAGCAATTAAGAAATGAAGCGCATCGTTTTGGAATTACACATCATAGAAATAAACGAAGCAAAAGTGCCCTGAACAATCAGTTAGAACAAATTTCTGGGATAGGTGAACAAACTGTTGTATCTTTATTAAAGCGGTTTAAGTCGGCTAAAAGAATTTCAGAAGCCTCATTTGAAGATTTAGAAAAGTTAATTGGAAAATCGAGAGCAACCAAAGTT
>JADWMI010000017.1:14144-17881 GCA_015767395.1 Bacteroidota bacterium
TCTCAACTAGATTCAATTATTAGATCTGTAGATTATGATGCTATTTTATCGAACAATACACCACGTAAATCAAAACCTTTTTATGAAAAGCAAGATGGTGAGAAATACGCCTTAACATTGCCAATCAAGAAAAGAAGTGTTGGGATTCCTACCGCCATATCTGAAGGTCAAAATGTTTTTAATTTATTAGCTGAATTAACGCAGCACGTTAATGATATTCACGATTTTAATAAATTACCAATTCCTTTTTTATGTATAGCTACAAATTTAGAAACAGGTAAACAAGAAGTTTTGAATCAAGGTTTTTTACCTTTAGCAGTTAAAGCAAGTGCTTCTTTACCAACCTTATTAGCACCTGTTGAGATTGATGGAGAGCTATTTACAGATGGAGGCGTAGTTAATAATTTTCCGGTAGAAGAGGTGAAAGAAATGGGAGCCGATATTATTATTGGTGTTGATATTCAAAGCGGACTTCATAGTAAGGAAGAATTAAATTCGGCATTGAGAATATTAAACCAAGTAGTTGGATTTCAAACGTATAAAACATTGAAGTATAAATATGAAATGGTTGATTTATTAATAAAGCCAAATTTAGAAAACTACAATGTTATTTCCTTCTCTAATCTGGATGATATTTTGAAACAGGGTGATTCTGCTTCAAGGGCAAATATGATACATCTAAAGGATATTGCGGATAATCAAATTAAAAAAAGAACCTTAATAAAAGATAAAAAAGATTTGAAAAAATTTCATATTTCCAGCATTGAAGTTACAGGAAATAAAAACTATTCGAGGGCCTATATTTTAGGGAAGTTAAATTTAAAAAGGAAAGACACTACATCTTATAAAAGTTTGGTTGAAAGTGTTAATAATTTAACTGCTACGGGTAATTTTGAAATTGTTCAATATGAAATTGATGAAGCAGAGAATGGGAGTGTTGTAAAAGTTAATGTAAAAGAAACCAATGTTTTTAATCTTTTAAAATTTGGTATTCATTATGATGAATTGTATAAAACTGGGGTGTTGTTAAATGTAACATCGAAACACTTGTTGTTTAAGAATGATATATTATCTGCAGATATGGTTCTTGGAGATAAATTGAGGTATAATATTAACTATTTTATTGATAATGGATTTTATTGGAGTTTAGGACTTAAATTCCGGTATAATAATTTTAATGAAAATATTAAAGTTGAATCAGAAACCGTTAATAAAATAAACTTAAGCTATGAAGATTTTACAAACCAAGCTTTTATGCAAACTGTTTTTAGCCGAAAATTCGCAATTGGCGCTGGAATTGAGCACAAAATGGTTGTAGCGTCTACTGAAACTATTAATGAATTTGAGAACGCTACTTATGATGATGATAAAAGAAAGTTATATTTTGATAAATCTAATTACCTAAACTTTTTTGGGTATTTAAAATTAGACACTTATAATAAAAGTTATTTTCCAAAAGAAGGATTGTTTTTAGATGCAGGAATTTTATATTATGCAGCATCATCGGATTACACAAATAGTTTTAAACCTTTTTCTCAGCTAAAAGCAGATTTTGGAATCGCCGCTACTTTTTTTGACAAGCTAACAATTCAATTTTTTTCTGGAGCAGGATTAACCTTAGGTGATAATGAAAATAGAGCTTTGACTTTTAATGTAGGTGGATATGGTGAGAATTTTATCAATAATTTTATTCCATTTTTTGGGTATGATTATGCAGAATTAAATGGAGATGAATATTTGAAGTCTGGTTTAACTTTGAGGTATGAGTTTGTCAAAAAAAATTATTTTTCTTTAACGGCAAACTATGCTAGGGTTGGAGATGAGTTATTTAATGAAGGGAGGATATTTGAAAGCACCTTATCGGGTTATATGGTTGGCTACGGTTTGGAAACCTTTTTGGGACCGGTAGAAGTGCATTATACTTGGTCGCCTGACCATAAAGAGGATTATTGGTATTTTAATGTTGGGTATTGGTTTTAAAAAAAGTCCTGCAATGAAGCAGGACTTTTATAGATATTGTTGATTGCCTTATTCAAGAATTTTACCAGAATTATTGGTAAAATCAAATCTTAAATATTGGTAAGCATCTCTTGGTAAAATTTTGATCCACTTTCTGTATTTTGCAAACCATCTTTGTTGTATAGACGGAATTCCTTTTTTTAAGTAGGCAGCAATAAAAGGATGTGTATTTAGAATAATCTTTTTATGCTCCTTTAAAATAATTAGTTTGTCAAGCTCAGCCTCAATTTTGTCAATTAAAACAATTGGAGCTTCAACTTCACCTGCCCCACTTGGGTTAGGTTCTTGTGTTTTTATCACCAATTCTGGCCTAACTCTTTGTCTTGTTATTTGAACAAGACCAAATTTACTTGGAGGCAATATTTTGTGTTTAGTTCTATCAAATGCCATTTCCGCTTTCATATGGTCATAGAGTTTTTGTCTATGATCAGGCGTGTGCATGTCAATAAAATCTACCACAATAATTCCTCCCATATCACGTAATTGTAACTGTCTGGCAATTTCCGATGCTGCAATTAAATTAACTTCAAGTGCGGTATCTGCCTGTGAATTCGCTTTATTAGAACGATTTCCACTATTTACATCAATTACATGTAGCGCTTCAGTATGTTCAATAACCAAATATGCTCCTTTACTCATAGAAACTGTTCGCCCGAAAGATGTTTTCAATTGACGTTCAATTCCATACTTTTCAAAAACAGGGACTTTAGAATTGTATAATTTTACAATTGACTCTTTTTCAGGAGCAATTTCTTGTAAATATTCTTTCGTTTCTAAGTACATAGTTTCATCATTAGTAATAATGCTTGTAAAAGAGTCATTAAATAAATCTCTTAAAATTGAAGAGGCTCTATTTAGTTCACTTAATACTTTAACGGGTGTTTGTTGTGGCTTAATAGTTTTTATTTTTTTGCACATTGCAACCCATCTTTCTACAGAGTTTTGTAAATCTCTGTCTAAATCAGCGACTTTTTTGTTTTGCGCTACAGTTCTAATAATAACGCCAAAACCTTTAGGTTTAATACTTTTTACTAGTATTTTTAATCGTTCTTTCTCTTCAGGATCCATTATTTTTTGTGAAACGGAAACTCTTTCGGAAAAAGGAACCAAAACCAGGTATCTACCTGCAATTGAAATTTCGGAACTCATTCGAGGTCCTTTGGTTGAAATCGGTTCTTTTACAATTTGTACTAATAAATTTTGACCTGTTTTTAAAACATCAACAATGCTACCATTTTTGTCAATGTCTTTTTCTAAATGAAAGTTTTTTAAAGTGTAATCTTTAATTTTACCTGTAGTAATGCCTTTTATAAATTTATTTAAAGAATGTAATTGTGCTCCTAAATCATGATAGTGTAAAAAACCATCTTTAGGAAAGCCAACATTAACAAACGATGCATTCAAGCCCGATAATACTTTTCCAGCTCTTGCTAAAAAAATATCTCCTACCGAGAAATTGTTGCCATTTGATTCGTTGTTTAATGCTGTTAATCTGCCATCTTTTAATAAGGCAAAATCAATATCAGAGGAGTTCGATCTAATTATTAATTCTGTTTTCACTCTGAATTGTTTTTATGTCCAAATAAAATATTTGAACGATTTATAATAAGTTTTACAGGTTTTACCCAACGATATTTACAAAAAAATGTAAATACCTATTTCAATGAACTTTTAAATGTTTAAAAAAAAAGTAAGCTTAGCTTACTTTTTTTTGTGTC
>JADWMI010000112.1:0-1972 GCA_015767395.1 Bacteroidota bacterium
AAATCACTTTCAATTGTAATGTGAAAATTTTCACCCTCTTGAACAATATTTTTAACCGCACCTAAAGTTTCTATTATACCTGTAAACATAATTTTGTAATTTTATTTGATTACTTTTGAAGTCTCAAAATTAAGAATAATATACGCGATTGATGAATAAATCTGAAAAAATAAAATTAGGAATTTCTATTGGAGATTTTAATGGAATTGGCATAGAAATTATTTTAAAAACCTTTTTAGATAAGCGCATGTTGGATTTTTGTACACCCATTATTTTTGGAAGCACAAAATTAATAACGGCCTATAAAAAATCTATGAATATAGATTTACCTTTTAATGGGGTAAAGGAAGTTGGTAATGCCATTTTAGGTAAGATAAATATTGTAAATCTTTGGAATGATGATATTGTATTAGAGTTAGGAAAGGCAACAGAATCCTCGGGAAAATATGCTTTTAAATCGCTTGAAGCAGCCACAAATTCATTAGAAAAAGGGGAGATAGATGTATTGGTTACTGCGCCTATTAACAAAGAGAATATTCAGTCTGAAGAATTTATTTTCCCTGGACATACAGAATATTTAGAATCTAAGTTAAATGGGGAGAGTTTAATGATATTAATGGCAGATAAGCTTAGAGTTGGATTGATAACAGGTCATATACCGGTTTCAGAAATTTCTACAAGCATTACGCCAGCATTAATTAAGAAAAAAGTAGCCATATTATACAAAACATTGGTTCAGGATTTTGCCATTTCAAAACCTAAAATTGCTGTTTTAGGCTTAAATCCACATTGTGGTGATAAAGGTGTTATAGGTAGTGAAGATGACGAAATTATTAGACCAACGATTGCTGAAATTCAGGAAGAAAAAAAGTTGGTGTATGGGCCTTATGCAGCTGATAGTTTCTTTGGATCAAAAAATTACCAGAGTTTTGATGGGATTTTAGCCATGTATCATGACCAAGGCTTGGCGCCTTTTAAAACATTGTCTTTTGGTGGTGGTGTTAACTATACTGCCGGTTTAGATAAAATAAGAACTTCACCCGATCACGGTACCGCTTATGAGTTAGCGGGTAAGGGAGAAGCAAACATCAATTCATTTAAAGAGGCCGTTTTTAGTGCAATTCAAATATTTAAAACGAGAGAAGAGTATAATAGTTTGACTAAAAACACTTTAAAAAAGCGAAGATTATAATAAAACTGTAAATTTTCAAAATATATTCTATTATATATATATATAATTTTATATCTTTGCACGCTCAAATTGAAGTTCTAAATGAAAGATTTAAAAGATTTTGATATTTCTTTTATTGGTATAAAAGATGGAATGCATCAATTTGAATATGAAATTGAGAATAAGTTCTTTGATTTTTTTGACTATGACGAATTTTACAATTCAAAAGTAAAAGTAGTTTTATCATTTTTAAAAAAACCAACCATGTTTGAATTAACTTTTAAATGTAATGGTTGGGTTGAAGTAGATTGTGATTTAACAAGTGAGCGGTTTCATCAACCAATTGATGCTGCAATGGATTTGATTGTGAAATTTGGTGATGAATATAATGATGAAAATGAAGAGTTAGTAATAATTCCGCACGCTGATTATAAAATAAATGTCGCGCAGTACATGTACGAGGCAATTGTATTGACTGTTCCTATTAAGCGAATTCACCCAGGTGTAAGTGATGGAACATTGCAATCGGATGTTTTAGATAAGTTAAGAGAATTAGAGGTAAAAAATATTGAGGAAGAACAAATTGAGGAAGAACAACAAGAGATAGACGCTGAGGAGCATATTGATCCAAGGTGGGATAAATTAAAGAATATACTAATAGAAAAAAATAAGAGTAATGGCACATCCTAAAAGAAAAATATCGAAAACGAGAAGAGATAAAAGAAGAACTCATTACAAAGCAGTTGCTCCAACAGTTGCTGTAGATCCAACAACTGGTGAAGCACATTTATACCACAGAGC
>JADWMI010000112.1:2072-7502 GCA_015767395.1 Bacteroidota bacterium
GAAGAATTCTTAAAGGTGAAGGGCTTGGTACTTCTTATATGGCCATAAAGGCTGCTCAAGAATTAATTGAAAAAAGAAATTTAGATCCTAAAGAAATAGAATTGGTGCTTGTTGCAACTGCAACTCCAGATATGCAGGCTGCCGCTACAGCTGCTTATGTAGCTTCAGAAATTGGAGCTGTAAATGCATTTGGATTCGATTTAGAAGCGGCTTGTTCAAGTTTTTTATATGGAATGTCAGTAGCAGCGCGTTATATAGAGTCAGGAAAATACACAAAAGTTTTATTGATAGGAGCCGATAAATGTTCATCAATGATTGATTATACGGATAGAGCAACTTGTATAATTTTTGGAGATGGGGCTGGAGCTGCATTATTTGAGCCTAATTTTGATGGATTGGGTTTGCAAGATGAATATTTAAGAAGTGATGGTGCAGGGAGAGAATTTTTACGTGCCAAGGTTGGAGGGTCCTGTTACCCAGTTACCCCTGAAGCTGTTAAAAATGGAGAGCACTATGTTTATCAGGAAGGGAAAACAGTTTTTAAAAATGCTGTTTTTAACATGGCTGATGTTGCGGAGAAAATGCTAAAGCGAAATAATTTAACAAAAGAAGACATTCAGTGGTTGGCTGCGCATCAAGCAAATAAGCGAATTATTGAGGCAACAGCAAATAGAATTAAAATAGACAGTTCAAAAGTAATGATGAATATCCAGAAGTATGGAAATACCACTTCGGCAACATTGCCTTTACTTTTGGCGGATTATGAAAAGGAACTTAAAAAAGGAGACAAAATAATATTTGCAGCGTTTGGAGGTGGTTTCACTTGGGGATCAATTTATCTTAAATGGGCATATAATTCATAAAATAATTAACAACTAAAACCAAATGAATATGGAATTAAAAGATATTCAAAATCTTATAAAATTCGTAGCCAAGTCTGGCGCAAGTGAAGTGAAGTTAGAAATGGAAGATATTAAAATCACCATTAAAACGGGCACTGAAAAAACCGAAACAACTATTTTGCAACAAGCTCCAATGGGAATGCAACAAATGCCTTTGGCAGCTGCGGCAGCTCAAGCTCCAGTGGCAGTATCCGAGGCGCAAAGTGTTGATGAAAAGGCAAAAGCAGAGGCTTCAAATTATATTGAAATTACTTCTCCAATAATTGGAACTTTTTATAGAAAACCATCACCAGACAAATCTGTTTTTGTTGAGGTAGGGGATCAGGTAAGTGCTGATACGGTTGTTTGCATGATTGAAGCGATGAAACTATTTAATGAAATAGAAGCTGAAGTTTCAGGGAAAATTGTGAAAATTTTGGTTGAAGATGGAACGCCTGTTGAGTTTGGTCAGCCATTATATTTAGTAGATCCGTCATAATATAAATCACAATTTTAATTCTCAAAATCCAATTTTTAAATTGGAGTTTGTTTTTTGAATATTGCATAATTGAAGAATTTATGTTTAAAAAAATATTAATTGCCAATAGAGGCGAAATAGCTTTACGAATTATTAGAACCTGTAAGGAAATAGGTATAAAAACGGTAGCTGTTTATTCAACTGCTGATGCTGAAAGTTTGCATGTTCGTTTCGCAGATGAAGCTGTATGTATTGGACCACCAGCAAGTAGTGAATCTTATTTAAAGATGTCTGCTATATTAGCGGCAGCCGAAATTACCAATGCCGACGCGATTCACCCAGGATATGGATTTTTATCAGAAAATGCTAAATTTTCAAAACTGTGTGAAGATTACAATATCAAATTTATTGGGGCATCTGCAGAAATGATTAGTCGAATGGGCGATAAAGCATCTGCTCGTGAAACGATGAAAGCGGCAGGCGTACCAACCATTCCAGGTTCAGAAGGTCTATTAGAGACTTTTGAAGAAACAGAGGCTTTGGCTAATGAAATGGGATATCCTGTAATGCTAAAAGCAACTGCAGGAGGTGGAGGAAAAGGAATGAGAGCTGTTTGGAAAAAAGAAGATTTAAAAGACTTGTGGGATGCTGCCCGTCAAGAAGCTTTTGCTTGTTTTGGAAACGACGGTATGTATATGGAAAAGCTAATTGAAGAACCACGTCATATTGAAATTCAAATAATTGGTGATTCATTTGGGAAAGCTTGTCATTTATCAGAAAGAGATTGTTCTGTTCAACGCCGTCATCAAAAATTAACTGAAGAAGCGCCTTCACCATTTATGACCCCTCAATTGAGAAAAAAAATGGGAGAAGCAGCGGTAAAAGCATCTGAATTTATTGGATATGAAGGAGCCGGAACTGTTGAATTTTTAGTTGATAAGCATAGAAATTTCTATTTTATGGAAATGAATACGCGTATTCAAGTTGAACATCCAATAACCGAGCAGGTAATAGATTACGATTTAATTTTTGAACAAATTAAAGTTGCTGCTGGAATTCCTATTTCCGGAAAAAATTATACGCCTAAACTGCATTCAATTGAATGTAGAATCAATGCTGAAGATCCGTTTAATGATTTTAGACCATCACCTGGTAAAATAGCAACTTTGCATATTCCTGGAGGTCATGGGGTTAGAGTTGATACGCATGTTTACGCTGGCTATACCATTCCTCCAAATTACGATTCAATGATTGCAAAGCTAATTACAACGGCGCAAACCCGTGAGGAAGCTATTGCTAAAATGAAAAGAGCACTAGACGAATTTGTAATTGAAGGTATAAAAACTACCATACCATTCCACAGACAATTAATGGATAATGCAGATTATTTGGCTGGGAATTATACTACAAAATTTATGGAAGATTTTGTGATCAAAAAAGAAGATTAGTAAATTTTCAAATAAAAAAATAAAGGCTTTGCATTTGCAAAGCCTTTATTTTTTAAAATATTTTTAAGTATTAATCACGTCCTCCCAATATGCTAAGACCCCAATACAAAAGCATTGCAAGTGATGATAAGGCTGCGACCAAGTAGGTGCGAGCTGCCCACTTTAAAGCATCTTGAGCGCCATCTTGCTCACTATTGGTGAGCATATTATTTGTTTTTAACCATGCCAATGCTCTATTACTAGCGTCGTATTCAACAGGAAGGGTAATAAAGCTAAACAATGTTGCAATGGCCATCATTCCCAGTCCAACAACGGCAATTATAAATCCTATTCCAGTATCTCCAGAGGCCGCTCCTAAAATCAACCCACCAATAATTAACCATTGTGAATATTTTGAAGAGATGTTAACGGCAGGTACCAATTTTGATCTTAAGTTTAGCCATTCATATGCGGTTGCATGTTGTACCGCATGTCCTACTTCGTGAGCGGCAACAGCAGCGGCTGAAGCATTTCGCTGGTTGTAAACAGATTCACTTAAATTAACCGTTTTGTTTAAAGGATTGTAATGATCGGTTAATTGTCCAGCTGTAGAAATTATTTTTACATCAAAAATACCATTGTCATGTAGCATTTTTTCGGCAATTTCTCTTCCGCTTAATCCATTCTGAAGTTGAACTTTAGCGTAATATTTAAACTTACTTTTTAAACGTTGACTAACCAACCAGCTTATTAAAGCTATAATTCCAATTAAAATATAAAATCCCATTTAATTCGTTTTTTATTAATGTATTTTTGTTGGTATACTTATAGCATAAATTATTCCAAAAAAAAGGAGCGGACAAAATGACAAATATTCCACACATTTTATTAATTTATACGGGCGGAACCATTGGGATGGTTAAAGATTACAAAACAGGTTCTTTACAAGCTTTTAATTTTGATAAGCTTTTGAATCATATTCCAGAGATAAATCATTTGAATTGTAGCATAGATAGTGTATCATTTGAAGTTCCAATTGATTCATCAAATATGAATCCTAAAAACTGGATAACAATAGCAGAAATAATTGAAACCAATTTCGAAAAATTCGACGGGTTTGTTGTTTTGCACGGTTCAGATACCATGTCTTACACCGCATCGGCAATAAGTTTTATGTTTGAGAATTTATCAAAGCCAATAATATTTACAGGTTCACAATTGCCTATTGGCGATTTAAGGACCGATGCCAAAGAAAATTTAATTACTTCAATTGAGATTGCCTCAGCACAAGAAAATGGGATGCCAGTTGTTTCTGAAGTGTGCTTGTATTTTGAATATAAATTGTACAGGGCAAACAGAACTACAAAAATTAATGCGGAACATTTTCAGGCATTTATGTCTCCAAATTATCCTGCTATATGTGAAAGTGGCGTGCATTTAAAATTTTTTAAGCAGTATCTACAAAAAGCACCCCTTCATAAATTGTTAAAAGTGAGAAAAGAATTAAATTCAAATATTGTAATTCTCAAATTATTCCCTGGAATTACACAAAATACCGTTAAGTGTATTTTAAATTTGGAAGGGATAAAAGGAGTGATATTAGAGACTTTCGGTGCTGGAAATGCACCTTCAAATAATTGGTTTGTCTCTTTGTTAAAAGAAGCCATTGATAAAGGAATACAAATTATAAATGTAACACAATGTGCCGGTGGAAGTGTTATTATGGGGCACTATGAAACGAGTGTCGCGTTGGGGGAAATTGGCGTAATAAGTGGCTATGATATCACAACTGAATCGGCGCTAGCGAAATTAATGTACATGTTGGGAGCAAATATTCCGAAAAATGAATTTAAATCAATTTTTGAAACGGCTCTTAGAGGAGAAATTAGTCTTAATTAATATATTTTTATTAATATATTTTAAGTTTATTGCGTAATATTTTAATGAAATATACATAAATGGAATAATCTTTGAGGATATTTTAAAATATTCAAAATATTCAAAAAAAATATTTTTAGTAGTTGTAAAATTTTTAGAATTCAACATTTTTTTGTTACTTGCCATTCGCAAATTAAAGTCAACCATAGCGTAATGACCAAGTTGAAAATTAAAATTTTTCCACTTTAATGAGTTTGTCTATTTTGTGAAGATTATTATATATTTAACCAGTAAAAAGAATTAATAAATTAACTATTACACGATGAAAAGAGTATTTACTATCCTTGCAATAACAGGATTATTGTTATTTGGAGCAGCACCTAAAGCTATCGCACAAGATGCAGCACAAACTGAAGAAGTAGCAGAAGCAAAAACATTTCACCAAGAATTAAAACAACGTTTTATTGAAGGTGGACCATTTTTTATGGGAATTGTTTTGGTAGCCTTGATTTTAGGTTTAGCAATTGCTATTGAAAGAATTATCTATCTTAATATGGCAACTACAAATACTAAGAAATTAGTGAATAAAGTAGATGAAGCTTTAAATTCAGGTGGAGTAGAAGCAGCAAAAGAAGTTTGTAGAAATACAAGAGGACCTGTTGCCTCAATATTTTATCAAGGTTTAGATAGAATGGACGAAGGCGTTGAAGCAGCTGAAAAAGCAGTTGTTGGATACGGTGGTGTTCAAATGGGATTGTTAGAAAAA
>JADWMI010000392.1 GCA_015767395.1 Bacteroidota bacterium
CAGGCGGTATTGAATATAAGACATATTCACCTTTTACCTTATTTGCGGATGCTTGTACGGTTGATGCCGCAGATACTTTTCAATTTAGTAAAACGGTTAATAATTTCATTGAAAATCAAAGTGTTAAAAAACAATTAATTTCTTTTTTCGATACTTGGATTTCGAATTATGAAAAATTTAAAGCATTAAAGAAGAATCCTATTTTAAATGATATAGCTCCTTTATATTACAATTTAGCTACTATTTCTGGGCTTTACAAAAAAGCGTTGGAAACAAGTACTATTGATGATGAAGAACTTCAAAATATGAATGCGCTTTTATTGGAGTTTGAAGATGCTGTTGTTGATGTTGAATTAGCGGTTTATAATGATTTTAAAAAACTATCAGCTTTTTTAGTTGACAGCAATGGAAAACAAATAAAGAAAAAAAGTAAAGTTTTAAAACAATAATTGATTTAACCATTTTTAAAAATTATAATGAATGTTACTAATTGCTGATAGCGGTTCAACAAAATGCGATTGGGTTTTGTTTAAAGACAAGGTGCAAGAGCCAATTAAAATTAGAACAAAAGGATTAAACCCATCAATTTTAAAGAAAGAAGTTCTTCTTGAGGTAATCTCAAATAGTAAAGAATTAATTAAATATAAAAGTGAAATTAAGACTGTTTATTTTTTTGGAGCAGGTTGTAATACTAAAAATAGCATTCATGTAATTGAAAATCTATTCTCTTCAATATTTATAAATGCCATTGCAATTGTAAAAGAAGATACCATGGCAGCAGTTTGGGCAACTACTAATAAACCAGCTGTAGTTTGCATTTTAGGAACTGGCTCTAATTGTTGCTATTATGATGGTGAGAATATTCAACTAAAAGTTCCTGCGATGGGTTATTTGCTAATGGATGAAGCCAGTGGTAATTATTTTGGTAAAGAGCTACTTAAAAGCTATTATTACAATCAAATGCCAATGGAGTTAAAAAAATCTTTTGAATCTGAATTTTCTTTAGGTGAAAATGAAGTGATTGAAAATTTGTATCATTCTAAAACACCAAATCAATATTTAGCAGAATTCGCAAAATTTTTATTCCAACACAAAGAAGAAGCTTTAATTGATAAAATTATTAGAGAAGGTATTTCAAAATTTATAGATAATAACATTTTACAATTTAAGGAAGAGTTAAAAACTGTGCCCTTAAATTTTGTGGGTTCTATCGCTTTTTATGCACAAGACTATATTATGGAGGCATTAAAAGAAAGAGGATTAAGAGCTTCACGTTTTGTAAAAAGACCAATTGAAAACGTGATTCACAAAATAAAAAATGAAAATTTCTTAGAATAAGATTTTTTTTGAATTCTAGAGGTTATAAATTAACTTGTTATCATGAAAATAACATCAACATACAGGAGCATTATATTAAGTTTATATTTATTACTTTTTTTTGCTGTTTTTTTTGCTGCTTGTAATCAACAGTCCAAAGAGATTGTTTTAACTGCCAATCACACACTTTTCTCAAAAGTCGATAACAATAAATCCAACATTCACTTTACCAATAAAGTAACCGAGTCACTTTATTTTAACTTTATCAATTACTCCTATATATATAACGGAGCTGGCGTTGCTGTAGGTGATATTAATAATGATGGTTTGGAAGATTTGTATTTTACTTCAAACCAAGAATCAAATAAATTATACATAAATAAAGGGGGTTTTAAATTTGAAGATATAACTGAAAAAGCAAACGTAACTGATAGTGATGGCTGGTCTACAGGGGTTACGATGATAGATATTAACAATGATGGTTATTTAGATATTTATGTTTGTAAATCTGGTTCTTTGAAAAGTCCTGAACTTCGAAAAAACAAGCTATTTATCAATCAGAAAAACAATACGTTTAAAGAAAGTGCCTTGGGATATGGAATTGACCATTTTGGGTTTTCGGTCCAGGCTTACTTTTTTGATTTTGATCAAGATAGTGATTTGGATATGTATCTGGTAAATCACCGTCAAGATTTTCAAAATAACACGGTTATAAATCCTGCAATTCAACAAGATATTCAACCGTATAATTCTGATCAGTTATTTAGAAATGAAGGTGGGAAGTTTATAAATGTTACAAAAGAAGCTGGCGTTACAAATAAAGCTTGGGGATTAAGTGCTTCAATTGGTGATTTTAACAACGATAATTTACCAGATATTTATGTGGCGAATGATTTTTTAGAACCGGATTTTTTATATATAAACAAGGGCGATGGAACATTTGAAGATGAAATTTCGACCTATTTTAAACATATTTCATACAACAGTATGGGATCAGATTTCGCCGATATTAACAACGATTTAAAACCAGATTTGGTGGTGTTAGATATGATGGCAGAGGATCATATTAGAGGAAAAGAAAATATGGCCACGATGAGTGCCGATAATTTTTGGTCTCTTGTAAACGCGGGTTATCATCATCAATACATGTCTAACATGTTACAATTAAATAATGGAGATGGAACCTTTAGTGAAATTGGTCAATTGGCAGGTATTGCTAAAACAGATTGGAGTTGGGCTCCTTTGATAGCTGATTTTGACAATGATGGTTTTAAGGATTTGTTTGTAACAAATGGAATTGAACACGATTTGTCGAATCAAGATTTTCGAAATCAAATGAAAACCAATATTAGCAATCGAAAAAAGGTGTCGTTAGACGAGGCCATAAATATGATGCCTTCTAATAAATTG
>JADWMI010000393.1 GCA_015767395.1 Bacteroidota bacterium
GTATAAGCCAATTTATTGTTGTTGTTTTTATAGGGATTTTGTTGTTTAGCGATTTTTCAAAAATAACGAAAGATTTTCGAAACTTAATTAAAACCAACAAGCTATATAAAAATTTGAAAAAAAAATAACGTCAGGAAAAAAGGGGTTCGAACCCTTGACCTTTGGTTTTGGAAACCACTGCTCTACCAACTGAACTATCTCCCTAAAAAATTTATGATTTATAAATACTTATCAGAAATTAAATATCGTCTTTTTTTTTCTTTTATTGCTTGAACCTTTATAATGATAAACTGCTATTATTTTAAGGAAACTTTATTATACCTTTTTATGAGTTTTAGTTTTAAATCAAACAATAACACCTTAATGTATTTCTTAACAACGGATGTAGCCGAAGTTTTTGTAGCTTATGTACAATTATCGTACTGCATAGCAAACCAAATAACGATAATATTTATATACTGACAAATCTTTGTTTTTTTATCTGCAGGACTATATTTGTTTGAATACACTTATTTTAAAATCATTCTAACAACTGTAATAGCAGGTTGAATAACGTGTGTTTTTATATTAAACAATTTTATTTTTCCAACTAGCTGAGAATTTTTCTTAAAATTTCAAGAGTATTTATCTTTTCAAAACATTACGTTTTATTTCGAAGTAAAACTAAATGAATATTTAGTTTTTTATAAATCAACATACTACTTGTGTACTTTAATGTATCAAACAGTAATTTTGTTTTTTATTTTTCTAGATTTATTTAAAACTAATTTATCAATTGTCAAAAAACTTAGAAAATTTTTCTATTTTCTTTTTTTTCTTTTTTCGACACTTTTAACGCCTCCAGAAGTTACGCACCAAATAACAATTAGCATTTGTATGATAGTAATCTATGAATTAATTACAATTTATGTGATTCTTAAAAGTGAGCTTCTTACTTTTAAGTAGGTAACCAGTTAAAACTGATTAAAATTCCTACAGAAAATAACAAATAACTTAAAGAGAGTGGAAGAAAACTTTTTCATCCTATATACATTAATTGATCGTATCGATATCTTGGTAAAGTTGCTCGTGTTACTATAAAAAAGATTACACCAAAAGTGACTTTTAAACTAAACCATAAGCTACCTGGAAAGTAAGTAAAAGGAAGTACGTTAACTACAGGCAGTCAACCTCCTAAGAACAACGTAGATACAAAAGCACTCATTAAAAGCATATTGGCATATTCACCTAAAAAAAACAAAGCAAAGGTCATTGCCGAATATTCAACATTATACCCAGAAACCAATTCGGCTTCAGCTTCGGGCAAGTCAAAAGGATGACGGTTTGTCTCAGCAAGCATTGAAACACAAAATATGATAAACATAGGAAACAAAGGTGCCATAAATCAAACATTTTTTTGAGCAAGTACAATATAGCTTAAATTAAAAGAACCAGCACAGACACATACATTAATTATGATAAATCCGATAGAGACTTCATAAGAAATCATTTGAGCAGCGGAACGTAATGCACCTAAAAATGGGTATTTTGAATTGCTAGACCAACCAGCCATTATTATCCCATAAACACTTAGTGAAGACGTTGCAAACAAATATAAAACCCCAACATTTAAATCTGCTAATACTATTTGTTTTGACAAAGGCAAAACTGCTCAACCAATTAAGCTTAAAATAAATGTTAGCATAGGAGCAATTAAAAATATAATAATATTAGAATTACTGGGGAAAATGGTTTCTTTAACAAACAACTTTAACCCATCAGCTAATGGCTGCAGTAAGCCTAAGAAACCAATGACATTTGGGCCTTTCCTTCTCTGTATGATTCCCATAATTTTTCTCTCAGCTATAGTAAAGTATGCAACAGAAATTAGTAAAGGAATAACAATAGCAAGAATTTTTAATACAGTACAAATTATTAATACAATCATTTTTAGTTTAAGTGATCTAGTGAATTGGTTACAGGATAAGGTAGGATTCGAACCCACGGTATTTTTCAATACAATAGTTTTCAAAACTAACGCCTTAAACCACTCGACCACTTATCCTGAAAAAGCAAAAGAAGGGATTTGAACCCTCATCTTTGATCTTGGCAAGATCATACTCTACCAAATTGAGTTACATTTGCCATAATAGTTTAATTGATTTAAGCAAAAAAAAAAGCTCTTTTTGAGATTTAGAGTTTGTTAATACTGTGATGTCTAGTTGTGGTAACTCTTTGAACAACTGAAATTGGTTTTCTAATTCTGCAAACAATAAAGGGCTTTTCAATCGAAATGATATAGATTTAATTAATTTCAAATCCCACTCGCATTGGGGGACTTGAGATTGTTTGGTTTTTGGTAATATTAAAGTTATTAATTTTAGGTAGAAAAAATACATAGTACTTTTTTTTAAAACTATTTTGCAGCCTACAGGGTCCCCTTTTTTAATTTTCAAAAATAAATTTAAATGCCTAGACTTTGTAATTTTACCTTTTTTAGATGAGATAAACTCTAAAGCTAACAGACCAGAAATAAGATATTTTAAATTTGATTTTTGATACCCAAAGTTTAATACTATTTTTTTTAATTCAGGAATTTGTCTTAAATTTTGATAAATGAACGTGTTAACTAGATCATACTTAATAACTTTACCGAAATATGTTTTAAAAAAAATCATTTTAATTATATTTAAATAAATCCCGATGAAAGAGTTATGAACTTGATCTTCTTTATTTTCTTAAAAATT
>JADWMI010000394.1 GCA_015767395.1 Bacteroidota bacterium
ACTCAAGGCTTACATCAAACAAGGATTCATCTGTTTTTGAAATATCAAAATCCAATTCTAATGATACTTCTCCATCTCCATAGTTGAATCCAGTTTTTTCCAAATACACATGCTCATTATATAAAAACACTTGTGAAGTCAAGTTCGAAACCAAGGTCTTGTCATACCTAAAATTGTTAATCAATAAATTAAAACTAGGATTAAATTTTTGTCGAATTACGTTAATGGTTTCATTAAAAAGTACCGTTTTTCCTTCTTCAGCAACTTTATTTTTATTTCTTTTAATCTCATTAAACATGGCGAAAAAATCTTTCCAAACAATACGATCTGAAAACAATTCCAGATTTGTCTTTGCAGCATCGCCATCATCAAATATCAAGGAGGTAACATTATCTATTTCTCCTTTAAAATGTAATTTATCTTCTGTTTCGCTAATGGGAATTATTAATTTTTCAAGAAAACCATCTTTGCCAACAACTTCAACTTCAAGCATATCGATTGGAAAATCTAAGTTCAATGTATTATGTAAAATATTACTTTCCTTAAGCGTCAATCTACTATTTGAGTTGTAATACAAATCGTTTGATTTATCAATTTCACCTTTATAACTCGTAATAAAATCAAGTGATCCTTTTGTAAAAATAAACTCAGTATTGTTAAAAAAGGAGTTTAAAATTGTTGCAGGTTCTTTGACTTTAAATTCAAAATCTAGATAGGTCTTAATTTTTGGTGAACTCAAAAGTGTGGCATAATTAAAATCTAATCCAATACCGTCATAAGTAGCCTTCAAGGTGTTAAATTTTATTCTCAGGTCTTTTCTGCTTTCAATTTTTCTCCGCTCATCATCATAAATTCTATTGATAAAATTTCCGGTAAAAGCTACATGATCAAATTGAATGGAATCGTTAATTACAATCGTATTATCAATTGTTTTATAATTTATAGATACTACAGGGTTACTTCCTCGCTCGAAGCCTCCATCTAAAGTAGTATGGGTGTAAAAAGGTTTTGAAGCCTTATACCTGTTCAATTTTCTTTGAATATTTTGAGATAGGAGTGAGGTTGTTTCTTTAAATTTCGTGTGATGGTTTTCCAATACAATATTAAAGCTTCCTGAATCATTGGTGTTTATATCAGCTTTTACCTTAAATAGTTGATTGTCAATTTTTAATTTGAAAAACGGTACTTCAATGAGCTTGGTCAATTTATTAAAAGTTGGTGTCATGTTACCAACTAAATGAGCGCCATTGAAAAAAGTTCCCTTGGCGAGATTTAATCCCATTTCTTTCATGTGAACGTTCATTTGGACAGATGAATTGATGGTATTTTTATTAAAATTGAGTTTTGCGTTTAGTTCATTAATATAACCTGATATTCTTTTATTCTTTATCGAGTCTGCCATCATCAAATGTCCATTTTCAATTAAAATATGGCTATTCATATTTGGATACCACTTATGATTTTCTGCTGCGTAAGTGTTATTATGCTTATTCATTAAATGAAGACGTTCAACGTTTATGGAGGCACTATTAAAATCAGCTTTTAAATTGCTTATCTTAATTTGAAAATCTTTCTTTCGGTCAATAGTTATAGGTACTTGGTTGCTTATTGCGTTAACATATTCACCTGAAAATGATACATTCTTGATATGCATATTTTCATTGATATGAATGTCATTATTTTCAGTTTTACAATTTATTTTAACCAGAGGAATAATTCCAGGTTCTAAACCACCTTCTATTTCAGCATAGGTATAAATCGGTTTTGATATATCGTAATTTCTCAACTTTTCTTGGATATTATGGCTAAGTAGCGGGATAAGCGCTTTCAAGTCTGTTGCAGGGTTTTCTAAAGAAATCCTAAATTTGCCATTATCAATACCATCAATAGTTGCACTTATTTTAAATACCTGATTGTCTATATTTAAATCAAAAAAAGGAACGCTAATTTTAGCTGTATTCTTATTAAAAGTGACCGGGAAATCACCACTCAAATGAGCCCCGTTAAAAAAAGTTCCATTGTTTAAATCTAAACCCAATTCTTTTACATGAAAATTCATTTTGTTCTCACAATAAATTATACTGTCAGCAAAGGAAAATTGAGATTCAAATTCATCAATTAAAGCGTCTATCCTTTTGTTTTTAACGTCATTTTCTAATGAAATATTGACCTTATTAATGGATAGGCTGACATTTTTATGAAAAATCAAATTGTTTGAATCGGTGTATACAGCGAGGGTGTCTTTTATCCGCCTTGAAAACAATTTGCGAACGGGTTTTTCATGTTTTTTCTTTTTTAATAGCTTTAAATCTCCGTTACTTATATGCAATGATTTGAACTGAATTTTTCTGTCCAATATGTTTTTTAAAGAAATGGTGAAAAACACTTGTTCTAAGGCTAAACTTCCATAGTCGTAACTTGAAATACTATCTGTAATGGCAAAGTTTTTTAGCGTTACAGCAGCATTAGGGAAATTTTTATATGCATTTATGGAAACATCATCAAAAGTTAAATCACCATGATAGTTATCAGTATAACTTTCCTTTAAGATGTTGAGCAAATTGTCCTTATGGTTTTCTAAATAATAAGTTACACCAAAAATTATTATTGCCATAACAATCAAAAGTGATCCTAAAATTTTAAAAAATCTTTTAAACATCTTCTTAAGCATAGCAAGAAATATCATTTACCCAAGTAAATATAATTTTTTTTGATGAAATCA
>JADWMI010000395.1 GCA_015767395.1 Bacteroidota bacterium
CGTGAAATATCTCCTCCATAACATTTTGCAGTTACATCTTTTCTTAAAGCTTTTATAGTTTCACGTGAAATAATTTTAGCACCAATAGCTGCCTGAATTGGAATATCAAACTGCTGACGTGGGATTAGTTGTCTTAATTTTTCACACATTTTTTTACCAATATTATAGGCGTTGTCTGCATGAATTAAAGCAGACAGTGCATCAACCGATTGTCCGTTTAGTAAAATATCAACTCTCACCAATTTAGACTCCTTTAATCCAACAGGATGATAATCAAAAGAAGCATATCCTTTTGAAACTGTTTTTAATCTGTCATAAAAATCGAAAACAATTTCTGCCAAAGGCATATCAAAAGTCAATTCAACACGTTCAGGCGTTAAATATGTTTGATTGGTTACTTGTCCACGTTTTTCAATACACAAACTCATAACGGGCCCTACAAAATCGGATTTTGTTATAATAGTTGCCTTGATAAAAGGTTCTTCAACCCTATTTAACTTTGAAGGTTCAGGTAAATCTGATGGGTTATTAACTAGAAGTACCGTGTCAGGATTTTTATTTGTAAACGCGTGGTATGATACGTTAGGAACGGTAGTAATAACAGTCATATCAAACTCGCGTTCTAAACGTTCTTGAATAATTTCTAAATGTAACATTCCCAAGAAACCACATCTAAATCCAAAACCTAAAGCGGCAGAACTTTCAGGGACAAACACCAACGAAGCATCGTTCAATTGTAGTTTCTCCATTGAATTACGCAATTCTTCATAGTCTTCAGTATCTACAGGGTAAATACCTGCAAATACCATAGGTTTTACATCTTCAAATCCTTCAACAATATTTTGAGTTGGGTTTAAGGCATCAGTAATAGTATCACCTACTTTAATTTCACTTGCTGTTTTTACTCCAGTAATTAAATAACCTACATCACCAGCTTTTATACTTTGTTTAGGAACTTGTGTTAATTTTAAAGTACCTACTTCATCAGCATTGTACTCATTATCTGTGGCAATAAATTTTATACGTTGCCCTTTTTTAATTTCACCATTCATAACCCTAAAATAGGTTTCAACGCCTCGATAAGAATTATATACAGAATCAAATATTAAGGCTTGTAAAGGAGCATTTACATCTCCTTTAGGAGCAGGAACTTTATCAATAATTGCTTTTAAAATATTTTCAACTCCAAAACCTGTTTTCCCACTTGCATGAATGACATCTTCTGGGTCGCATCCTATTAAATCAACAATATCATCGGTTACTTCTTCGGGATTTGCACTAGGTAAATCTACTTTATTTAACACCGGGATTATTTCCAGGTCATTTTCTAAAGCCAAGTATAAATTCGAAATTGTTTGCGCCTGAATACTTTGAGCAGCATCTACAATTAAAAGGGCACCTTCACAGGCTGCAATTGATCTTGAAACTTCATAAGAAAAATCTACGTGACCAGGAGTATCAATTAAATTCAATACATATTCTTCACCTTCATAAGTGTAATCCATTTGAATCGCATGGCTCTTAATGGTAATCCCACGTTCACGCTCCAAATCCATAGTGTCTAACAACTGTGCTTGTTCTTCACGAGCGGTTGTTGTTCCTGTAAAGCTCAACAGTCTATCTGCCAAGGTGCTTTTACCGTGGTCAATATGAGCGATGATGCAAAAATTTCTGATGTTTTTCATACGTCGTATTCCTATCTTCTTATTTTGCGCAAAGATAACTAATTATTCAATCTAAAAAACAAAATTAAATTCAGTCATGATTTGGGAAAATAATACCAGCATCTTTTCGAACCCTATCTAAAATATGCATCAACTCTAAACTTAGGGAAAGTGGTAAAACATGGCTTTCTTTTAAACCTTTATCTAAGCATTCCATTACATGAATAGCTTCAAACTGATAGCCCATATTTGGTCCGTTTTCAAAAGAGATTTCAGTTGTTTTTCCATCTTTAATTACAACTATTGGGTCTTTTGAAAAACGATCGTATTTTATAATCCCATGCTCAAAACACAATTCAGATTCATTTTTATATTCCGAATCAAAACTTGAAGTCAACACTGCAGTTGCACCGTTTTTATAACCAAATAACATAGAAATGCTTTCTTCGGAACCTGTTGGGCTAAAATGAGGCACTGTTTTAATTTCATCTGGAGAACCTAAAAACATAAGAGCCGTGAAAATGGAATAAATTCCAATATCTAACAACGATCCGCCACCTAAATCAATGTTATACAATCTGTTTTCTGGGTTGTAATCTCCGTTGAACATAAAATCAGACTTCACAAATTTTAATTTCCCTAAATTTTCCGAAGCAATAATTTCTTTCACTTTTAAATATTTGGGCCTGAAAACAACCCAAAAAGCCTCCATTAAAAACGTATTATTCTCTTTTGAAGCAGCAATCATTTGCTCCACTTCTTTGGAGTTTATGGCAAATGCTTTTTCACACAATACCGGTTTTTTATGATTTAGGCTAAGTAAGGTGTGTTCTAAATGAAAATTATGAGGTGTAGCGATATAAACAACATCGACATTTGGGTCTTTAACCATTTCTTGGTAAGATCCATAGGCTTTTTCAAAACCAAATTTAGTTGCGAAAGATTTGGCATTGCCTAAATTTCTTGAAGCCGTAGCGTATAAATTCGCGTTTGGCAATCCTTTTAATTCTGTTGAAAATTTTTCAGCAATATTTCCGCAGCCTAAAATAGCCCAAT
>JADWMI010000018.1:0-1073 GCA_015767395.1 Bacteroidota bacterium
GCAGTTTTAAAATCAACTACTTTTGTTTTAGTAAAAAACGGATTGATCATAGAACCAAATCTATTCACTTGCAAGTCAATGCCATTTTCTTTGGCTGCTATTTTTAAACTTCTTTCTAAAAAAGCAGCTGTTTTATCGAAATCTTTATAAGGATCTTGTTTTTTTAATTCTTTCAACGTTGCAATTCCACAAGACATCGCTACTGGATTTCCAGACAAAGTCCCTGCCTGATACATAGGCCCGAGCGGCGCAACCATTTCCATAATTTCATTTCTTGCTCCATAAGCTCCAACAGGAAAGCCTCCACCAATTACTTTTCCTAAACAAGTAATGTCTGCCTGAACACCTAACAATTCCTGAGCGCCACCAAATTTTGAACGAAATCCAGTCATCACCTCATCAGCAATTAACAAAACACCGCAAGCTTTGGTCAATTTTCTTAACTCTTTGATAAATTTTTTGGTTGGTTGAACAACACCCATATTACCAGCTATTGGCTCAAAAATTACTGCGGCAATATCATTGTTTTTTGCTAAATGCTTTTCAACACTCTCAATATTATTAAACTCAGCGATCAATGTATTTTTCACCGCATCATCAGGTACACCTGCACTTCCAGGTATACTTAAAGTTGCCAAGCCTGAACCAGCGGCTACCAATAAAGCATCTGAATGTCCGTGGTAACAACCTGCAAATTTTATGATTTTATTTTTCGCCGTAAAAGCTCTCGCCAAACGGATAGCACTAAAAACAGCTTCAGTTCCTGAATTCACAAAACGTACTTTATCCATTCCTGGAAAAGCATCACAAACCAATTCAGCCAATATAATTTCACCTTTGGTTGAAGCACCAAAAGAATAACCGTTTTTTAAATATTTTTTGATTGTACTTTCAACAACACTGTTTCTATGACCTAAAATCATAGGCCCATAGGACAAAACCATATCTACATATTCATTCCCATCAACATCAACAATTTTACTTCCTTTTGCTTTATCAATAAAAATTGGAACACCTCCAACCGATTTAAACGCTCTTACAGGAGAATTTACCGCTCCCACAAGGTGTTTTTT
>JADWMI010000018.1:1173-8211 GCA_015767395.1 Bacteroidota bacterium
ACTTCTTTAGCGAAATAAGTAATAATAATATCTGCTCCTGCTCTTTTCATAGATAATAAACTCTCCATCATTACGCGCTCACCATCAATCCAACCTTTTGCTGCAGCTGCCTTAATCATAGCGTATTCCCCGCTCACATTGTAACATGCAATTGGTCTGTCAAAATTATTTTTTAAATCTCTTATAATATCTAAATAAGACAATGCTGGTTTTACCATTAAAATATCTGCACCCTCTTGGTCATCAAATGTGGCTTCACGCAAACCTTCATCTCTATTTGATGGATCCATTTGATAGGTTCTTCTATCTCCAAAAGTCGGCGCTGAATCTGCAGCATCTCTAAATGGACCATAAAAAGCTGAAGAATATTTTACAGCATAAGACATAATTGGAAGGTTTGGAAATCCTGTATTGTCTAAAGCTTCACGCATTGTAGCAATCATTCCATCCATCATTCCTGACGGTGCAACCATATCTACACCTGCTTTTGCATGTGAAACAACCTGTTTGGCAATGTTTGGTAAAGTGGCATCATTATCAACATCATTTTCATGAATAACTCCACAATGTCCATGACTTGTATATTCACAAAAACAAACATCAGTAATTACATATAAACCTGGATAATTCTTTTTTATGAATCGAACTGCTTTTTGCATAATCCCATCATCATTCCAAGTTTCAGAACCAGTTTCATCTTTTTTAGATGGAATTCCGAACAATAAAACGGCTGGAATATCTAGGGCAACAACTTCATCTAATTCCTTTGAAATTTTATCTAAAGAAAATCTTTTAATTCCAGGCATTGAGACAATCTCAGTTTCAACATT
This sequence comes from Bacteroidota bacterium, assembly GCA_015767395.1. The sequence goes on from JADWMI010000018.1 coordinate 2,004, forward strand.
ATGACCCTCTTCAATAAATAAAGGATAAATTAAATCATCGATAGTCAGTTTATTTTCTCTAACTAAACGACGAATATTTTCGGTTTTTCTTAAACGCCTGGTTCTATTTATCATTGCTCAAATCTTTTTATTCTTCTATTTTTTCAAAATGATCATTCACAGATTTCAACATACTTTCAACGGTTGAAATTTTTGAAATAATAACATTTTCAAAATGTTTTTTGGCTTCTTCTCCCGTTGTTTCTCCAATACAAAAGGCCACAGCATTACTGGTAGTATTCTCTTTTAAATAACTTTCAATTCCAGAAGGACTGTAAAATAGAATTCCTTTATACTTTTCTTCAATTATTCTTGGAGTTAACTGCGTTTTATAACATTCAACTTCGTTTATCTCAATATTATTTTCAGCTAAAACACTCGGTAATTCATCTCTTCTTTTATTTCCACAGAAAAAAGTAATACTCGTATCTTTTAAATTGTCAACCAAATAACTGGCTAACTTTTCTGCATCTTTTTCCGAATGTGTAACTTTTCCTATTCTTTTTTCAATAAGTCTTTTTGTTCTTCTTCCTACACAATAAATATTGGTGAAATCCAATTCCAAAGGCCCAAAGCTATTCAACACAGATTCAACAGCATTCTGACTTGTAAACAACACATTTTCAATGTTTTTCTTTACAATAACCGGTTTCAATCTATTATTTCTAATAGTAATAAAATCACTGCTTCCAACTCCTATTTTAGATGATAATAAGTTTGTTTGATCTAAAGACAAACTTTTTGTAGAATAAATAAGTAATGATTTTTCAACATCATCATCATGAATAGATCGCATTAAATTTTTGGCCCCTCTTTCTAAAATAAATTTAGCACCATACTCTCCTAAATCCCAAGCATTTTCTGGGGCGACTGTTTTTGAAAATTCCATTTTATTTCTTCCGTCAGGACTAAATAAAACACCTTTAAATTTAATTTCGTCTTTTATAATCAATGCCAAAGCCCCAATAGGCGCTGTACAACCTCCTTCTAAAACACGTAAAAAATCACGTTCAATTTTCACACATTTTGCAGTGTCTTCATGATTAATCTGTTTTACAAAGGCTATCAATTCTTCATCCTTTTCACGTGCCGCAACCATAACGGCCCCTTGTGCCGGTGCTGGAACCATCCAATCTAAAATAATATGTTCTTCTTGTGGTGGTAATAAGTTTAAACGTTTCAATCCTATTTTAGCAAAAATAGCACCATCCCAATCATTGTCTTCTAATTTTCGCATTCGCGAATTTACATTACCGCGTAAACCTACTATGGTATGGTTTGGATATCTATAAAGCCATTGTGCTTTTCTACGTAAACTTCCTGTGGCAATTACAGCATTCTTTGCTGCAAAAAAATCTTCTCCATCTTTCATTACCAAAACATCATTAAAATCGCCTCGTTTTATAATGGCAGTTTCTACAATTCCATCGGGTAATTTTGTAGGGACATCTTTCAATGAATGTACTGCAATATCAATTTTACCATTTAACAAAGCAACATCTAAATTCTTAGTAAAAACGCCTGTTACACCGAGTTCGTATAATGGTTTGTCTAAAACAACATCTCCAATAGAATCTATTTTTACAATTTCTGTTTCACAGCCAAAATGTTCTAATTGTTGCGCTACTGTGTTAGCTTGCCACATCGCTAAATCACTAGAGCGCGTACCAATTCTTATAATTTTATCCATTTTGTAATTCCGTAATTTCTGTGTTAAATATTTTGCTAATAACACTTATGCTTTGATCAACCGCAGTTTCATCTTCTTTTAAGTGCTTTACAAATTGTGTAGTTATTTTTTGGATCATTCTATTGGTTACAAACTCTGCTTGCTCAACATTAAAATCTTTTATTTTTTTTGTATGAAAAGCAATTTCATCATGCTGTATTATTTGAAGTGACTCTTTTAAAGCATTTACAGCAGGTACAAATTTTCGATGCGAAATCCAATCGTTAAATTCCGCTTTATATTTACTAATAATTTTTTCAGCCTCAGGAATTTCACTTTTTCGAATTTCAAGGGTTTTATCTGTAATTTTAGAAAGCTCATCAACATTTACAAGTGTAATTCCTTCAATTTCTTTTACAGCAACATCCACATTTTCAGGCATTGATAAATCCAGCACCAACAATTCTTGTCCAGCCTTTAAATGCTCCTTGGTAACTGTTGGGACACTTGCCCCAGTAGCAACAATTAAAATATCTGTATTGTGAATTTGCTCCGTTAAACTTTCAAAATCGCCAACCATTACTTCAGGGTGATTTTCAACAAAACCCAACGCTGTTTCTTTTGTTCTATTTATTAGGGTTATCTGTTTGTTTGAAGTGTAGTTTAACACATTTTTACATGTGTTTTTACCAATTTCCCCTAAGCCATATATTAGAATTTTCTTATCAGAATGCTTCGGCACATTTTCAACTATATATTGAATAGCTGCATAAGCAACCGAGGTTGTTCCTGAGCTTAATTTGGTGTTGTTTTTAACATCTTTACTCGCCTGTAAAACCAAGTTCATCAATCGCTCTAAATAAGCGTTTGTTGTTCCTGCTTTTTTAGCTTGTTTATAAGATTCTTTTAACTGACCTACGATTTCGTAATCTCCTAAAATCTGGCTTTCTAATCCAGTACCTATATTAAACAAATGATTAACTGCATCTTTATTTTTATAAACATTAGAAACATTTATAAAATCTTCAACGCTACCATTTGAAAACTTTACCATTAAGCTAATTAGCTCAAATGGATGTTTTGCAAAACCCGTAATCTCAGTTCTATTGCAAGTTGACAAAACAAAAATTCCATCAACCCCTTTAGCTTTGGCTTCTTTCAATAATAGTTTTTGATTTTCTTTAGTTATGCTAAAAGCACCACGAACTTTCACGTCTGCTTTTTTATAACTTAAACCTACATTGTATAATTTAGTAGGCATTGTATCTTGACTCATAAAATTAGTATTACCAATAAGTATCGACAAAAGTACAAAGTTAAATTTTTACAAAATATCGCCAAAAGTACTTTTATTATCGTCATAAGTTATGTGCTCTTATTTAGAATATTTCTAAATAAAAGATATTTCAATAATTCTATGATATTTATCAGTAAAATAAGGGCGCAAAAAGAATGATAATTATCATATTTTTTCATATTTTACATGGTTTTTCATTAAATATTTTATTGTACTTTTGCAGTAACCATAACATTAATTCATAAAAACACTTTATGAAAACCAATTTAGAAATATATAAAAATATCGACAAAAGCACTCATTGTATTTTTTCAGAAAAAGACACTTTTAAAGTGCTGCAATTCAACAATCTATTAGATACCAATGAATTGTTTAAGATAAAACTGGAAAACAATTATATTCAATTATTTTTTTGCACCAACAAAAAGAGTACTGTTGCTTTTAACATGGAACATTGCGCCATTAACCTGAATTCTGGCGACTCAAACATGGTCTATTTTAAAGATAAGGAAATGAATGTCCTGTTTAATTTACCTCCAGATTGCGAATTAATTGTTATTTTAATTTCTATTGAATATTTCCATTCTTTATTTTCAATTGAAGGAAATTTCTTATTTAATTTTAGCAGTTTTAAAACGGGAAAACCTATTATTGAACCCAAAGAAATTAGTTCAACAATAAAACTCATTTTAAGTCAGCTTACATTTAAGCAATCTCCTGAACTACTTAGATCAATGTATATAAAAGGTAAGGTTTTTGAATTGTTGAGTTATTATTTCAGCACTGCTTCTGAAAGCGAAAATGAATCGTGTCCTTATATTGCCAATGAAGAAACCGTAAGCAAAATAAAACATGCCAAACAACTTATAATTAAAGACATTAACAACCCTCCTTCTCTACCAGATTTAGCAAAAGAAGTTGGATTGAACATAAAAAAATTAAAAACTGAATTTAAGGAGTTTTATGGCGTTCCCGTATTTACTTTTTTATTGAATTATAAAATGGAACTAGCAAAAAAGTTATTATTAGAAAAACAATTAAATGTAAATGAAATCGGTCTGAATTTAGGATACAGCACTTCCAGTCATTTTATCACTGCCTTTAAAAGAAAATTTGGAGTGACGCCAAAACAGTATTCAAAAGCATAAGTAATTAAGTTCGTTAAAATTATTTAAAAAATATGATTTTTAACGAACACCTTTTCAATATTTAAAAAACAATACACACACCTATGAAAGGAGCATTATTAGTCAATTTAGGATCACCAAATAGCACATCTGTTAAAGATGTAAAAAACTATTTAGACGAGTTCTTAATGGACAAAAGAGTGATTGACACACCCTATCTTTTACGAGCTTTTTTAGTAAAAGGCATCATCTTAAATACAAGACCAAAAAAATCGGCAGCTGCATATAAAAAAATATGGTGGGACGAAGGTTCTCCTTTAATTGTTCTTTCAGAAAGATTACATAAAAAAGTAGAAGAAAAAGCTAATATCCCTGTAGAATTGGCAATGCGTTATGGAAACCCATCTATAAAAAGTGGGATAGAAAAATTAGTAAACAAAGGTGTTACTGAGATTTATTTAATTCCATTATACCCACAATTTGCAATGGCAACCACAGAAACTATTGTTGTATTAGCAAACAAAATTATTAAAAAACAGTTTCCAAATGTAAAAATCACCGATGTTCCTGCCTTTTACAAACAACCAGACTATATCGAGGTTTTAAGTAATAGCATTCAAAAACATTTAGACGAAACCAAACCCGATCATTTATTATTCTCTTATCACGGTGTTCCTGAAAGGCATATAAAAAAGAGCGATATTACAAAATCACATTGTAAAATAGATGGTAGTTGTTGTAACACACCATCGGAGGCACATGATTTTTGTTACCGCCATCAATGTTATGAAACCACAAAATTAGTTGCTGAGAAACTGAATTTAGAAGAAGGGTTTTATAGCACCTCGTTTCAATCTCGCTTGGGCAGAGACCCTTGGCTACAACCATATACAGATAAAACTATTGATAGTTTTGCGCAAAACGGTATTAAAAATTTAGCGGTGGCCACACCGGCTTTTGTATCAGATTGCTTGGAAACTTTGGAAGAAATCGGAATGGAAGCCAAACACTCTTTTGAAGAAAATGGAGGCTCCTCATTTTCAACAATACCTTGTTTAAATGATGATGATGATTGGGTAAAAACACTTTCAGAATGGATTAATAACTGGGCAAAATAGCAACTATTAATGGAGTACCTATACTTAAAATCTTTACATATTATATTTATCACTACCTGGTTTGCAGGATTGTTTTATGTTATTAGATTGTTTATTTACTATAAAGAGGCTGAAGAAAGGCCTGAGTTAGAACGTGAAATTTTAACCAAACAATACCATTTAATGATTAAGCGCTTATGGTATATTATCACATGGCCATCGGCTGTTTTAGCAACAATTTTTGCGGTTTGGATGCTTGTTTTAATGCCTGCTTGGCTTCAGGCTAGTTGGATGCATATAAAACTAACTTTTGTACTGGCTCTTTTCGCTTATCACTGGACATGTCAAATACTTTTAAATCAAATTGAAAAAGGGCATTTAAAATATTCATCATTTGCATTGCGAATTTGGAATGAAGTCGCTACTATTATTTTATTTTCTTGTGTGTTTTTAGTCGTATTAAAAAGTACTTTCGATTGGATTTTTGGTGTTGTTGGTATTGTTGGGGTTTCAGTATTGCTTATGTTAGGAATTAAACTCTACAAAAACATTCGAAAGAAAAATAATTGGGAGAAAAATAATTAATACTCAAAAAATTATCAATAAAATAATTTCAATTCAACTTTGATAGACATCTGCTTTCGTTCTCCCGTAAACTTTTGAATAAAACGCAATAATCTCACTAAATCATTAAACATATATTAATTTGTACCTCAGCAAATTACAAGTCATATTGTGATAAAAATCAGTTAAAGGACTAAAACGTTTTCGTAAATTTACGATAGTTTAAACAACCCATTATAAACTGTAACTTTATGAAAAAACTGCTATTAGGAAACGAAGCTTTAGCACAAGGCGCAATAGACGCTGGAATATCAGGTGTTTACGCATATCCAGGGACACCTTCAACAGAAATAACCGAATATATACAACGCTCAAAAACGGCAACAGATTTAAACATTCACTCACAATGGTCAGT
>JADWMI010000018.1:8311-17768 GCA_015767395.1 Bacteroidota bacterium
ACTTTATATGCTTTTTACTTATCTGAACAACTTGGTTTACCAGTTATGATTAGAATGGTAACGCGTTTATCACACTCAAGAGCTGGTATTGAAATTGGAAAACGAATTCCTCAAAACACCATTCATTTACCAAAAAACCCGCATCAATTTCAATTAATTCCACTCTACGCCAGAAACAGGTATCAACATTTAGTTGACATTCAAAGCGATTCAAGGGAAAGTTCAGAAAATAGTTATTTCAATACCTTTATTGATGGCCCCAATACCTCCATGGGAATTATTGCTTCTGGAATTGCATACAATTATTTAATGGAGAATTTTGAAGACGATGGTTGCCCATTTCCTATTTTAAAAATTTCTCAATATCCGCTACCAAAAAATCAAGTGAATAAGTTGTTTGATAAATGTAAAAAAATATTGATTTTAGAAGATGGTTATCCGTTTATTGAAGAATTGGTTTCGGATTACTTTGGCAGAAGTAAAAAAGTAATGGGACGGTTGACTGGACATTTAAATCGTGTTGGTGAATTAAACCCCGACAATATTTCAAATGCTTTGGGTTTTGACGTTAAATATACCGATCCAATTCCTGAAATTGTAACTGGCCGACCACCTGAATTATGCATTGGATGCGCGCATAGAGATTTGTTTGATGCCATCAATCAATTAAAAACAAGTAATACTAAACAACAAGTATTTGGTGATATTGGCTGTTCTGCTTTAGGTGTATTATCGCCTTTTCAAAGCATTGATACCTTAATAGACATGGGTGCTTCCATAACAATGGCAAAAGGAGCTTCTGATGCTGGTATTCATCCTTCCATTGCTTTTATTGGAGATTCTACCTTTACCCATTCTGGAATGACCGGATTACTAGATGCTGTTATTGAAAACACACCAATTACTATTATTATTTCAGACAATTCGGCCATCGCTATGACCGGGGCTCAGGACTCCTCGGCTTCCGGTAGAGTTCAAAATATTTGCCTAGGAATTGGGGTTGATAAAAAACACTTAAAAGTAATTACGCCGCTTCATAAAAATTTAGATGCGAATATTGATTTAATTCAAAATGAAATCAATTACAAAGGTGTTTCAGTTATCATAGCACAACGCCCTTGTGTACAACTACCAAAAGAGAAAAAAGATAAATTAAACAAGCTCAAAACAGCATCATTAAATTAATAGTATGAAAACAAATATAATAATAGCAGGTGTTGGCGGACAAGGGATTTTAACTATAGCTGCTGTTTTAGATACTGCTGCCCTAGCCTGTAATTTAAACATCAAACAATCGGAAGTACATGGTATGAGTCAGCGTGGTGGAGCAGTTCAAAGTCACCTTAGAATTTCAGATAAAGAAATCCATTCAGATCTAATCCCCCTTGGAAAAGCAGATATTATAATTTCAGTTGAACCTATGGAACTGCTGCGTTATTTACCTTATTTAAAAAAGGAAGGCTTTTTAGTTACGGATTCAAATCCGTTTCTAAACGTTCAAAATTATCCTGAATTAGAAGAAGTCTATAAAGAAATTAAATCGCACCCAAATAGCATTTTAATAGATGCAAAAAAAACAGCGAAAGATTTAGGGAATTCAAAAGCTACAAACATTGTTTTACTAGGTGCGGCTTCCTCCCTACTTCCATTAAGTGAGGCCAGTCTAAAAGAAGCCATTCGAACGCTTTTTAAACGCAAAGGAGACCGTATCGTTAACAAAAACATAGAAGCCTTTAATAAAGGAAAAGAAATTACAACTGAAATTGTTTTATAACTAGAATTTTAATTGATGCTACACGAAAAATTATTAAACCCTAAAAGCATTGTTGTTGTAGGTGCTTCAAATAATATTCACGCCCCTGGCGGACGTGTTTTAAAAAATTTGATTGATCATAAATTCAAAGGTCAACTAGTTGCAGTAAACCCAAAGGAAACAACCATTCAAGGAATTAAATGTTTTCAAAATGTTTCTGAAATACCTACTGTAGATGTTGCTATTATTGCCATTTCCGCTAAATTTATTTTAGAAACCGTTCAAATTTTAGCCCAACAAAAAAACACCAAAGGCTTTATTATTTTTTCGGCCGGATTTAGTGAAAAAGATGCTGAAGGTGAAAAATTAGAACAAAAAATTGTAGCAGCAATTAATGCTGTTGGAGGTTCTTTATTAGGACCCAATAATATTGGATTGATCAACCAAAATTATGCAGGTGTTTTTACAACGCCTATTCCAAAACTAGACCCAAAAGGCGTCGATTTTATTTCCAGCTCAGGAGCTACCGCTGTTTTCACAATAGAAGCAGCAATTGCTGTCGGACTCACATTTTCAAGTGTTTATTCTGTAGGTAATTCAGCACAAATTGGGATTGAAGAAGTTTTGGAGTATTTAGATGAAACCTTTGACGAAAAAAGTTCAAAAGTAAAATTACTCTATATAGAAAGTATTGAAAAACCGAGAAAATTATTAAAACACGCCAACTCACTCATTCAAAAAGGCTGTAAAATTGCAGCCATAAAAGCTGGAAGTTCATCAGCAGGAAGCAGAGCTGCAAGTTCACATACAGGGGCTTTGGCAAATTCTGACGATGCGGTGGCTGCCTTATTTAAAAAAGCAGGAATTGTTAGGTGTTATGGAAGAAACGAATTAATTACGGTGGCATCCATTTTTATGCACCCTGAATTAAAAGGAAAAAACATCGCCATCATTACACACGCAGGTGGACCCGCCGTTATGTTAACCGATGCCTTGTCTAAAAACGGGTTAAATGTTCCAGAAATCAATGGAAAAGAAAGCAACGAGTTATTAGAAAAACTTTTTGAAGGCGCTTCTGTTTCAAATCCAATAGATTTTTTGGCTACTGGAAACGCTGAGCAACTAGGAATAATTTTAGATTATTGTGAACATAAATTTTCAACTATCGATGCTATGGTGGTCATTTTTGGAAGCCCTGGCCTATTTCCAGTTTATGATGTTTATGATGTGTTGCATCAAAAAATGGGAACTTGTAAAAAACCCATTTTCCCAATTTTACCCTCAGTTGTAAATGTAAAAAATGAAATAACTGAATTTATTTCAAAAGGACATATCAACTTTCCAGATGAAGTGATATTTGGAAATGCATTGGGTACAATTTTTAACACTCCAAAGCCTGTAATTTATTCAAATTCACAATTTGAAATAAATGAAAAAAGTATTAGAACTATTATTATCAATGCTGAAAACGGTTTTTTAAAACCGCAACAAGTAACTGAATTGTTAATGGCTGCCAAAATACCTGTTGTTTATGAAGCCGTTTGTAAAACAGCTGAAAATTGCATTACGGAAATTCAAAAAATAGGCTTTCCTGTTGTAATGAAAGTTGTTGGTCCAATTCATAAAAGTGATGTTGGTGGTATTGTTCTAAACATTACCTCAGAAGAAAAGTTACTTGAATCCTTTACTCAAATAATGCAAATTAAAGGCGCTACTTCAGTTTTAATTCAACCCATGAAAGAAGGTATTGAATTATTTGTAGGCGCAAAAAAAGAAGATCCTTTCGGGCATTTAATTTTATGTGGTTTGGGTGGTATTTACATTGAAGTATTGAAAGACACACAGTCTGCATTAGCCCCAGTTTCAAATAATGAGGCCAGCACAATGATTCAGCAATTAAAATCCTACAAAATCATAAAAGGCATTAGAAATCAAGAAGGTGTAAATGAAACTATGTTTGCAGAAATTATTGAAAAAGTATCAAATTTACTTACAATTGCACCTGAAATAATTGAGTTAGATTTAAATCCGCTTTTAGGAAATTCAAAAGAAATTTTTGCGGTTGATGCAAGAATAAAAATTGAAAAAATTAAGGTTCATTAATTAATTCAACCTGCCCACGTTTTACAGAACAGGTACTTCCAATTAAAAAATCAGATTTTCGAGGGTGTATTTTAAACACTACACCTTCATTTTTCAAAGCTTCAAAATGCTCAATTATTTTTTTATTAGAAATAAGTGCGTTGTCAAAAACAACAGTATCAATTTTATTGGCTTTTATCAAAGATTTAATCTGAGTATATTCATCCATTAAATCCTCATTTATCAATAAATAATTTTTATTTAAGTAACTTATAATCAATTCATCTGCACCCAAATACAACACATTAAAAACAGGGTGTTTTCTTTCTTTAAATTGAATAAATTTGAAATACTTCATTAAAAACCAAAACTCGATTCCAAAGCTCATTAAAAAATCATAAATACGATTTAATTTAAAATGTTTTCGATAAAATATTTTCATTGCTTCGTGAAAATATCTCAAATATTTGACATCTTTTTTAGTGCTTTCACCTTTGTAATGAATGACTTTCGTTTCGGCATAATAATAATTTTGATAGCCTTTACTCAAAGTTTTATAGCTTAAATCTATATCTTCTCCGTACATAAAATAATCCTCATCAAATCCTTTTACTTCGTTATAAACGGCCCGTTTCATCAACATAAAAGCACCAACCAATATATCAACAACTCCTGATTCATTTTCATTTAAGTGAGACGCATAGTATTTCCCTGTTCGCTTACTTGAAACACCAAAAAGCTTATTGAATGAGACCTGTGGTGTAGGAACCCCTCTTTTACTTTCTGGTAAAAATTTTCCAGAACCATCTACCAATTTCACCCCTAAAACGCCTAAATTTTGCTTTACCTTTGCAAAATCTAATATTTTCACAAGCGTATCTTCTGCAACTATGGTATCTGGATTTAAAATTAATACATATGCTCCTTTGGCAATTTCAACCCCTTGATTGTTCGCTTTTGAAAAACCAGTATTGATTTTATTTTGAATAAGAATTACATCCGTAAATTTATCTTGAAGCATTTTACAACTTCCATCGGTAGAATTATTGTCAACAACAATAATTTCAACTTTTAAGTTCTCAGTAGCAGCCTGAACACTCAAAATACATTGCTCTAAAAAATAACGAACATTGTAATTTACAATAACAACAGATAAGTCTGGTGAACTCTTCAAAAATTGAAACGGTTTAAATTAATTAAATAACTTAAAAATTTCACCACAATTAGAAAAGAAGTTATTTAACATCTACAAAGAGTTTTCAAACGGAATTCTGTTTAAAATACTTCTTCCCAATGTTACTTCATCCGCATACTCAAGTTCATCTCCAACCGCTATTCCACGTGCTATTGTTGACGTTTTCACTTTAAGTTTTTCCAATTGTTTAAAAATATAAAAATTGGTTGTATCACCTTCTATGGTTGAACTTAATGCGAAAATCACTTCTTTTACCTCGCCTTGCTCAACTTTCTCAACCAAGCTTTCAATCGTTAAATTATGAGGTCCAATTCCTTCTATAGGTGAAATTTTCCCACCTAGAACGTGATATAAACCTTTATATTGTGCCGTATTTTCAATTGCCATCACATCGCGTACATCTTCTACTACACAAATTATTTCTGGATTACGAGAAGGCGTAGCACAAATCTCACAAATTTCTACATCTGAAATATTATGACACCGCTTACATAGTTTAATTTCATCAACCAATTTGCTCAATGCAGTTGCCAAATGATGTGTTTGCGAAGGTTGTTGTTTCAGTAAATGCAATACCAAACGCAAAGCTGTTCTTTTCCCAATTCCTGGCAATTGAGAAACTTCATTGACGGCATTTTCTAAAAGTTTTGATGAAAAATTCATTTGGCAAATGTACAATTAGGAAACGATATTCTCAATAATTTTAGTTTCTTTGTTACTCCAAAACAAAAAACCAAAAATGAAACCAATTTACATTCTTTCACTTATTGCTATTTATTTTTGCGTGCTTATTATTATTGCTTATTTCACTGGAAAAAATGATAATAATGAAACTTTTTTTAAGGCCAATAAAAAATCCCCTTGGTACGTAGTTGCTTTTGGAATGATTGGCGCCTCACTTTCTGGTGTTACGTTTATTTCGGTTCCTGGATGGGTGCAAAGTTCACAGTTTAGTTATATGCAGGTTGTTTTTGGGTATTTGGCTGGTTATTTGGTTATTGCATATGTACTGATTCCTATTTACTACAACCTAAAAGTCACCTCTATTTACGAATATTTAAAACATAGATTTGGTCCAAAAGCACACAAAACCGGATTTGTTTTCTTTTTTGTTTCAAGAGTGTTAGGCGCTTCATTTCGCCTGTTTTTGGTAGCCTCGGTTTTGCAATATTTTATTTTCGACGCTTGGCATGTTCCTTTTGAAATTACAGTGATTTTATCTATTTTATTAATTTGGATTTACACTTTTAAAGGCGGTATAAAAACCATTGTTTGGACAGACACTTTACAAACATTATTTATGTTAATAGCTGTTTTTGCAACCATTTACATCATATTAAACAAGTTGAATTTATCTGTTTCAGAAATCTTTGCTTCTTCTGAGTTTGACAAATACAGCAAAATTATGTTTACGGGTGATTTTAACGATAAAAAATTCTTTATAAAATCGTTTTTAGGTGGTATGTTTATAGCCATTGCCATGACAGGATTGGATCAAGATATGATGCAAAAAAACCTAACCTGTAAAAACACCAAAGAAGCGCAATGGAATGTAATTTCACTAGGTTTTGTATTGATTCTTGTAAACTTTGTATTTTTAACTCTAGGTGCCTTGCTTTTTATTTATGCTGAAAAATTTGGTATTGCAGTACCAATGGTTGACGGCGCAGCTAAAACAGATTTATTATTTCCTGAAATCGCACTAAATGGCGGCCTGGGAATTGTTATTGGAATTGTATTTATTTTAGGATTAATTGCAGCCGCTTATTCAAGTGCTGATAGCGCTTTAACTGCCTTAACAACGTCGTACTGCATTGATTTTTTAGATATTGAAAGCAAAGCCAAAGAGAAACAAACGGCCATTAGAAAAAGAATTCATATTGCAATCTCAGTGCTGTTGGTTATTGTTATTGTGGTTTTTAAACACGTATTACAAGACAATGTCATTAGTAGTTTATTACAAGTAGCATCCTATACTTATGGACCACTTTTAGGTTTGTTTGCCTTTGGGATTTTTACCAAACTCCAAATAAAAGACTCCTATGTATGGGTAATTGCCATACTCTCTGTAATTGCTACGTATTTGTTAAATAGTTATTCCATGCAATTATTGAATGGCTATGTATTTGGATATGAATTGCTAATTGTAAACGGTTTATTAACTTTTATTGGTTTATATTTCATAAAAAATAGAGTCAAAAAATAACATTAATTTTAAGTCAAATTCATAAAAGATTTTAATTTTGTCCAAATGGAAGAAGATCTAAGCAATTATCGGAAGACATATCAAAAAAGTGAGCTTTCGGAAAACGAAATTTCAGACAATCCGATGGAACTATTTCAAAAGTGGTTTTATGAAGTTGAAGAATTTGGTGGAGATGTGGAGGCCAATGCTATGACTGTTTCAACCATAGGAAAAGATGGATTTCCAAAAAACAGGGTTGTTTTACTTAAAAAATACACTTGGGAAGGGTTTATTTTTTACACCAATTACGATAGTGAAAAAGGGAAATCAATTGAAGAAAATCCAAATGTATGCCTTTCTTTTTTCTGGCACCATATTGAGCGTCAAATAATTATCAAAGGGAAGGCTGAAAAAATTGCTGAAAATTTATCGGATGGCTATTTTGAATCAAGACCCGACGGCAGTAAATTGGGGGCCTGGGCTTCTGATCAAAGTGAAGTAGTACCTTCTCGTGAATTCTTAGACCAACGCCTAACAACATTTGAAAAACAATTTGAAAACAAAGAAATTACCCGACCAAAAAACTGGGGCGGTTATATTGTGAAACCACAAAGTATTGAGTTTTGGCAAGGCAGGCCAAATAGAATGCACGACCGAATTAAATATACCTTGCAAGAAAATTATGACTGGAAAATTGAGCGTTTGGCTCCATAATTTTTTTTATATTTGAAAATCAACAAAAATAAATGAAAACACTCTACATAGTTAGGCACGCAAAATCTTCTTGGGAATATGAAGGAATTAAAGATATTGACAGGCCACTAAATAAGCGAGGCATTAATGATGCTTATTTAATCTCAAATGTATTGCATAAAAAAATTGCTACTCCTGATGTTTTTGTCGCCAGTTGTGCCAACAGGGCTTTACATACAGGAATGATTTTTAGCTACACTTTTAATTACCCTTTAGTGAACCTAAAATTGAGCAAATCACTTTACAATTTTAGTGATGGTTATTTAATAAAAACGGTAAAAGCATTGGATGACGGGTTTGATTCTGCTATTATTTTTAGTCATGACCACGGCATCAGTGATTTTGTAAATAAATTTGGAAGTACAAGACTAAATAAAGTACCAACTTGTGCTGTAATTGGAATTAAATTCAATACCAACCATTGGAAAGACATCAAAAATGGCAATACTTTTTTAACCGAATTTCCTAAACACTACAAATAATATTATTGAATACTATGAAAATTGAGAAACTTGCCGGAATTGATATTGGATCCAATGCCATTCGTTTATTAGTTACAAATGTTATTACAAACAAATCCAATAAAAAACCAATTTTCTCAAAATCAGCATTGGTTCGTGTTCCTATTCGTTTGGGAGCAGATTCTTTTTTGAAAGGCAATATTTCTGAAGAAAATCAAAGTAGAATGATAAAAGCAATGGAAGCTTTTAAATTGCTAATGGAGGTCCATGGTGTTACTAAATATTATGCCTGTGCAACCTCAGCAATGCGCGATGCTTCTAACGGAAAAAAAATAATTGATGCCATTCTTGAAAAAACTTCCGTAAAAATAAATATTATTGATGGCAAAAAAGAAGCTGCCATTATATTTTCTACAGATTTAACCAACGTAATAGAAAGTGATAAATCGTACTTATATGTTGATGTTGGTGGTGGAAGTACAGAAATCACCATATTTTCTAATGGAAAAATTATCAATTCAAAATCTTTTAAAATAGGAACTGTTCGCTTATTGAATAAAGATATATCTTTCAAAAAAATATGGGAAGATATGGAGCTTTGGATAAGAACCAACACCTTAAACTTAAAAAGTGTTGCACTGATTGGTTCTGGCGGAAATATCAATAAATTATTTAAGCTTTCAGGAAAACAAATAGGCAAACCTATGAGTTACATTTATGTAAAATCACAGTTCCATTTCTTAAAAAAAATGACCTATGAAGAAAGAATTTCTGAATTAGATTTAAACCCTGATAGAGCCGATGTTATTATACCTGCCACCAAAATATACCTAAACGCTATGAAATGGAGCGGTGCTAAAAAAGTATATGTGCCAAAAATTGGACTGGCAGATGGTATTGTAAAAAGTCTGTACAACAACAAATTATAAGCCTAAATGAGCAACCCTTTAGTCTTAAAGGCAATATGGATACTTCTTTGAAAAGAAGCTATTTAAAAAACGGGCTATATTCGTTTTCTCAAATTGAGC